>CAZNVA010000074.1:0-6647 GCA_964576335.1 uncultured Thermotogae bacterium
TTTCGGGTTGTTCGGTCAGACATATGCGCCGCGTCGCTGGAATTTTCTCGGCCCTTTCCCACCAGGAGTTGTCTACACACAGTAGCCCCGGTCCCCGCGCCGGGGCGGAAGGTAAACAGAAACCCCCTCATTCTTTCTTTCTCCCGCCGGGGGAGAAAGGAACACCTACGGGATCTTGCTTTCTTCTATACCTAAAGCAACACAACACAGAAAAACGTATTTTCTTTAGAAACACGTACCCTGCAGGATTCTCCTCCCCCTTGATGGGGGAGGATTAAGGTGGGGGTGAAGATTAAGAGGAATGCCTTATAGCTGTAGTTTAGATTAAGAAAAATGCCCCATAGACACTAGTACCCAGTACCTAAACTTCGGGGAGGACTTGCTTCGGGGTTCTTGACTTTGAAAAATTCCCGAAAACTGGTTATTCTATACTGTCTGCAACACAGTAGCATCAAATATAATATCACACTATGCAGGATCATTGTAGAATGATGGAATGGCTTGACCCAGAACTTCAGAGGTTCAGAGAGCGTAGAAGCTCTCCCTAGTTTGAGGTTTAATGGGCAGTCAAATCCTGGCAGACAGGGAGGGTTGTTTAACCATAATGGCTTCAGGAACCGTAAAATGGTTCGATGACGACAAGGGATACGGCTTCATCGAACAGGAAGACGGCGAGGACGCTTTCGTCCACTATTCGGAAATCAGCGGCGAAGGTTACAAGTCATTGGAAGAAGGTCAGAGCGTAGAGTTCGACGTGGAAGAAGGCGAAAAAGGCCCTAAGGCCATCAACGTAAGCGTTACCTAGTTTACGCTCGCTGCGCTCGTTTGAATTTCAACATCTAAGTTCATCAGGACTATAGGCAGGGCTATCTTTCTGTCTATAGTCCTTTTTGATTTTTTATTTAACCCCGGGAAACGAACCGGTTTCCTTCCAGATAAAATCTGAGCTCCTTCTCTTTTCCTTCCGAGATCCCGATTCTCGTCGATGTCACTATTTCCAGATCCTCCTGGTCGGGCCGATCGACGAGCCCCAGCTCTTCCGATTCCGTTATATCCAGACCGTTTTCTTCCTTCCCGATCCGAAAGGCCTCCGTGAGCTTCCCGGGTCCATTGGTCAGTTCTCCCGCTTTTTCCACTCCCCGGGCTCCTGCCATGAAGTCAACGCCCTCAAGCGGTTCCACCGCACGGAACAGGACGGCACCGGGGCTGTTCTCCGGTTCGGTCACCACGTTGAACATCATGTGAATACCGTAAACCAGGTAGACGTAAACCAGACCGGGCCGACCCCACATGATCTCGCTCCGCGGGGTCCTGCCGTTCGAAGCGTGGGACGGCGGATCGCCTGCCCCGTAATAGGCCTCCGTTTCGACCACCTTTCCCCGCAGTCGGCGATCGTCGACCTCCCGGACCAGCTCCTTTCCCAGCAGGTCCCGCGCGACTGTCGCGGTATCCCGACTGAAGAACTCTGGAAGCAGCCTTCCCTTTCCAATCATATCAATAAAGAATTAGAGCAGAAACACTGACAGGGCGCCGACTATCACCATGGAAATCAGGGCCGGGGCAGCTATCTTCTTCACGTACTGGCCGATCGAGGAGTCGAAGTACTCGATCGAGACCGAGACACACGGGTGAATCGGAGAAATCGCGTAGCCGACGAACGTGCTGATGTAGGCCAGCGCAAAGGCAATCATCGGTACCGAGTCGCCACCCTGCCGGGCCAGGAATACCGGAAAAACTATAGAAGCCGGCGCCTGAATCCGCCCGGTCGCCAGTCCGAGCAGAAAAGAGACCCCGACAACCAGAACCGAAATCGGAAATTCCAGACTCCCGATAGCTTTCGGAGCTCCGGAAGATTGAAACACGTTCAGGAAGGTAAACATTCCGAGGACGATCAGGGCGTATTTCCACGGTTTCATCTTTTTTGCCACGTCCTTCAGTTCTTCGGAGCCGTAGCCGCTCAGCAGCAGCGCGGTGCCGAAGCTCAGGGAAACCCCGATCAGAGTCGGATATTCCGTGACCGGGAACTCAAATAGTGCCTTGAGAACTATATCAGTCAGCGGTGCCAGCAATATCACCCCGAGCGGAGCAAGCAGCCCCCGGTAGGAGAAGTCCTCGGAGTAACTCATCCCGGTATTGGTCTCCCGCAAAAGAAAGAAGTAACCGAGCAGGACGGAAAGCAGGAAAAACGGGGCGAGGTAAGGTATCGTGCTGTAGACGTTCAAACCGGCTATCTTCGCGGAGGCGATCAGAGCCGGTGCGAGAGGGTAGATCAGGAAGAGTATGTGCCGAAACCAGACGTTGATGACGGCCTTCGTGTCGCCGGAAAGCTCCTCGCCGCTGCTCTCGACCATCGGGGCGGAAAGCAAAGCTCCACCGGGCATGGGCAACATGCCGAGAAGCGCGGGAGAAGTACCGAGGAAGGGCCGTTTGCCTATCCGCATGTTCCGGACCAGGTTTTCCATCTCGCCGCTTTCCTCCAGTACCCCCCCGACCATGGCGATTATCCCGACCAACCCGGCAAGGGCAAGAATCGACGGGTCGGAAAAGGTAATTGCGACCTGTTCGAAAAAACCGCCCCAGGAGAGCGTCATCAACCCCAGAAAGATCGCCGCAACGAACATCCCGAGGGCCAGGTTCCTCTGAGCAATTATCAGCAGTAAAAGTAAAGAAACTATCAGCGCTATCCAGGTAATCATATTCCTCCCGCTTTTTAACCTAGAATATCAACTAAACCCCATAAAGATAAGCAACTCCGTTCACCTCGACAAGACCGGGACCCGAATAACGGTGGGACGACCTATTGTGAAACCGCCGTTTTTTCGCTATAAATAATGGTGTTTTTAAGGTTTTAAAAACGCCAGAGGGGAAGTGCAAAATAATTGTTGCGCCGGAACTGATGACTTAGAGATCGTATCGAGGTACTTGAGTACCATTGATCTCAGGACAGAGAGGACTCGTGAGCTACTGCGCCACTCCGCCGGAAGCTGGACTTCCAGGAAGTATTCCCTGCAGTTCTCCCCAAAAATTAATCAAAACTGACGTGTTGAAACCATAATCGCAGTATCTGAGCTACGATAATCCAATGAAAGAAACTGATACTAGAGTCGACAGGCTCAAGGACGACATACTGAACGGGCCGATCATAAAGACGTTGCTGGTGCTGGGCTGGCCGGTAATCGTCTCGAACGTCCTCCAGATGCTTTACAACCTGGTGGATACCTACTGGCTCGGCAAGATCGGCAAGGAGGCCGTCGCGGCTCCGACCGTCGGATTTCCGGTCGTATTTTTGCTGATTTCGCTCGGCTTTGGTTTTTCCATCGCCGGCGTGTCGCTCGTCTCCCAGCACACAGGAGCCGGAAGCGAGGAGAACGCGAACAAGGCGGCAGGACAGGTCATTTCCTTCATGTTCGTCAGCTCCGTGGTGCTGTCCGCGATCGGATTCTTTCTGGCCCCAGTTCTGCTCGAGACGCTGATGGGCGTTCCGGAGAACGTCTACCCGAAAGCGCTCAGTTACATCCGGATCATCTTCTCCGGTCTGCCCCTGATGTTCGTCTTCTTTGCCTTTCGCTCGCTGATCCGGGGTATTGGCGACATGATCACGCCGATGCTCGTCACGGGGTCCTCGGTTATCGCCAACATTTTTCTCGATCCGCTCTTCATCTTTGGCCTGGGAGCGATACCGGGCCTGGGCGTGGCGGGAGCAGCACTGGCTACCGTCCTCAGCCGGGGCATAGCTTCATTCGTCGCAATTTACCTGCTGTTTTCCGGTAAAATCGAGATCCATATCCACCTGAAGGACCTGCGGCTAAAACTGAGGTGGGTAAAGCAGATCCTCAAGATCGGCCTGCCCTCCGCGATAGGTCAGGCGGGCACGGCACTGGGATCCGTCTTTCTGATGGGGATAATCTCCCGGCTCGGCGTCGTGGCAGTATCGGCCTACGGCATCGGCCAGCGGCTGATCAGGCTATTGAACGTGGCGATCTGGGGGCTGGCTTCGCCGCTGACGACGATGATCGGGCAAAACATCGGGGCGGAGCAGGACGACCGGGCCTCGTCCGTCGCCAAACGGGCCTACGCCCTTTCCTTCTCGACCCTTGTAGCGCTGGGACTGGTAGTTTTCTTGCTGCGTCGCCCGCTCTTCCGGGTCTTTATTGACGATCCGGAGGTCGTCGAGGCGGGAGCCCGGTTTCTCAGCATATTTCTCTGGTCCATCCCGTTCTTCGGCGTCTTTCGGTTAACTAGCTCGGTCTTCCGCGGTTCCGGCCATACGAGGCCGCCGATGATAATGTCGTTGATCCGGCTTCTTCCGCTGCGGGTTGGCGTATCCTACCTGCTGGCCTTCGGAATCGTCGGGATCAATCTCGGCACCGACGGGGTCTGGCTCGGGCTATTCACCAGCAACTTCGTAGTCGGCATAATGGCATTTATCTGGTTTTTGACTGGAACGTGGAAACAGCGGACCATTAAGGAAGAAGATAAAACCGAAGGAGCCGTTTCGGAAGAAGTATCGGAATCGAAGGAGACGGCCAGCGTCAGCAGTTCCTCAGTCGACTGACGGCAGAACGGTCAAACGACCCAGAAGAGGTGGTCACAATGAAGCTCGCGGTTTTACAGATGAAAGTTAAAGAAGACAAGGGTGAGAACCTGAAAAAGCTGGAAAAGCTCTGCGAGGAGGAGGAAACTCGGAATTCCGACCTGGTACTCCTGCCCGAGATGTTCAACTGCCCCTACGAAACCGACCGGTTTCCCGACTACGCGGAAGAAATACCGGGCAGGTCCACGGAGCTGCTCTCCGAACTTGCCGCTTCCTGTGGTTCCTACGTCGTCGGCGGGTCGATTCCCGAGCAAGCCGACGGCAAGGTGTACAATACCTCCACGGTATTCAACCCGGAAGGTGAGCTGATCGCCAAACACAGAAAAATTCACCTCTTCCAGGTGGATTATCCGGGCAGGATACAGTTCGACGAGTCGAAGTACCTGGATCGCGGCGACGAAAAAACCGTAATCGAAACGGATCTAGGGACGCTCGGAGTGGCAATTTGTTACGACCTCCGCTTCCCGGAACTCTTCCGGAGCATGATCGATGCCGGAGCGGAATTCATTTTGATACCGGCCGCCTTCAACACGACGACCGGCCCGGCCCACTGGAAGCCGGTGCTGCGAACCCGGGCAATAGACAACCAGGTATTCGTTGCGGCAGCTTCGCCCGCCCGGAACAGGTCGAGCAGCTACAGAGCTTACGGTCACTCCCTCGTGGCCGACCCCTGGGGGGAAGTTCTTGTCGAAGCCGGGGAAGGCGAGGAAAGCCTGTACGTCGACATAGAGCTCGCCAGGGTCGAGGAAGTTCGCAAACGGTTACCGCTGCTGAAAAGCCTGCGCCCGGAAATATATTAAAGGTTTACCGAGATTTCCTATCCTTCACTAACTCGGAACTATTAAACAACTCAACTATTCAACCAAAAACCCTTACCGTTGATGGAACCCGGCTAAACCGATATCATAACCTCCAAGTAAGGTAGGTGAGAAAGATAGATGGAACTATCTAAGCATTACGAACCGGAAGAAGTCGAGGAAAGGATATACGATTTCTGGGAGGAAGGAGGATACTTTCGCGCCGAGGTAGACGAGGACAGGGAACCGTTCTCCATGGCGATTCCGCCTCCCAACGTTACGAGTGAGCTTCACGTCGGTCACGCCCTCCAGTTCACCCTGCACGACATAGTGATCAGGTACCAGCGGATGAAGGGCAAGGAGGCCTGCTGGTTTCCCGGAATGGACCACGCCGGCATCGCCACCCAGAACGTCGTCGAAAAGAACCTCGCCGAGGAAGGCCTGACGCGGCACGACCTCGGCCGGGAGGAGTTCGTCGACCGTGTCTGGGAGTGGAAGGAGGAATACGGCGGAAAGATCAAGGACCAGCTCAAGGCCCTCGGGTCCTCACCGGACTGGAGCCGGGAGAGGTTCACCCTGGATGACGGACTCTCCAACGCAGTCAGGGAGGCCTTCGTCCAGCTCTACGAGGAAGGTTACATCTATCGCGACAAGTACATCATAAACTGGTGCCCCCGGTGCTCGACTGCCCTCTCCGACATAGAGGTCGAACACGAGGAAGAAGTCGGCAAGCTCTACTGGGTAAAGTACCCGCTAAAAGGCTCGGACGAATCGGTGACCATAGCCACGACCCGACCGGAGACGATGCTCGGAGACACTGCCCTGGCAATCCACCCGGAAGACGAGCGGGCGGAGGAACTGGCCGGGAAAAAGGCGATCCTGCCTCTGGTGGGCCGCGAACTTCCGATAGTCAAGGACGACGCCATTGATCCCGAGTTCGGGACGGGGATACTGAAGGTTACTCCGGCGCACGACCCGACCGACTTCGACATCGGGGAAGCACACGACCTCGAGACGATCTCGGTAATTAACGACGCCGCGGAGATAAGCTTCGAGGGGAAGTACGATGGACTCGACCGCTACGAAGGCCGGGACGCAGTCGTCGAGGACCTGAAAGAAGAAGGTTACCTGGAGAAGGTCGAGGACTACGAGCACTCCGTCGGCCACTGTCAGCGCTGTGACACCGTCGTCGAACCGAGCATTTCCGAACAGTGGTTCGTCGAAATGGAGGACCTGGCCGAACCGGCGATCGAGGC
>CAZNVA010000075.1:0-6607 GCA_964576335.1 uncultured Thermotogae bacterium
GCTGGGGTTGACTGGTTAAGTGAATTCGGTTTCCGGTGGTTTGAGTTACAGCCACAACCTAAACCTGATAAAAACTCGAATAATCGACAATGATAGATCTCTTTCGGCAAGTTCAATTGGATGGAGAGGATGGAGAAAACCTGCCGGCTTCTCGTCTTGAGCGGGTTAATTGAAGATCGAAAAAGTTAAAGTGCGGTGTTTGAAATTTATCGATAAATATATATAATAAAGCCAGATAATATATAAAAAGTGATAAAAATAAGGATAAAAGTTATAGAGCCGGTAAAAGAACTAGAAACAACCACACTAAGGAGGGATAAAAACACTAAAACAAAACAAGTTTCATTTTCTGCAGGTCCACAGGTGCTGTTATGAGAAAGCATTACCTTAACAATTAAACCATCAAGGAGGAAAATTATGAACATAAAAAGAGCGATGACTTTGTCCCTTATCATGCTGGTACTGCTGGGTGCTATGTCCCTAGGTGTTTACGGCCAGCAGGAAGAAGTAACCAATATAAAATTCTGGCACGCCATGGGTGGCACCAGGGTTGACTTCATCAAAAGGATGGTCGAGGACTTCAACCTGATGCACCCAAAAGTTGACGTCAAGGTAGCCTACAAGGGGAGCTACAGGGAAACCCTGACCGCGACACAGGCTGCTGCCCGGGCGGGTAACGCTCCGCACGTAATTCAGTCCTTCGAAATCGGAACGAGGGAAAACATCGATAGCGGTCTATTTATCCCGGCCGGCGAGTTGATTGACCAGTTTGGCATAGAAGTCGAATGGGACGACTATATCGATTCCGCGCTCAACTACTATAGAGTGGATGGCACTCTGTGGGGCTTCCCCTGGAATTCCTCCAACGCCATTCTTTACTACAACAAGGACAAGTTTGAGGAAGCCGGCGTCTCCCTTTCGACCAAGCCGACCTTCCAGGAAATTATCGACGTTAGTCAAAAACTGGTCGATAGCGGCGTAGTAGAGGGAGGAATTACCTGGCCGCTACACAGCTGGTTCTTCGAACAGTGGATGGCCGAACAGGGTCAGGTACTTGTCGACAAGGGCAACGGACGGGAAGGAAGACCGGACGAAATATACCTGGATAGCGAGCCGGCCAAGCGGATCTTTAGCTGGTGGAAGGAACTATACGACAAGGACCTCTGGATCAACCCTGGGGTTGAGGCCTGGTCACAGGCTAACTCGCTCTTTCTCGGTGAAACCGTAGCCATGGAAATTACTTCTACCTCGGACGTGACGGGTATGGAAAAGAACGCGGCGGAAAACGGTTTTGAGCTGGGAACGACGTATCTACCGATTCCCGAGGGTACGGAGAGAAACGGCGAAACAATTGGAGGCGGAAACCTCTGGATCACCGAGGGCCACTCGGACGCCCAGCTGAAAGCGGCCGTGGAATTTGCTCTGTGGATGAGCAACATAGAAAACTCGGTACGCTGGCACAAAGGTACCGGTTACTTCCCGATTCGGAAGAGTGCCGTGAACATACTGGAAAGGGAAGGCTGGTTCGAGGCATCTCCGAACTCGGATACGGCGTTTAACCAGTTGCTCGATACGAAAACGAACCCCGCCACTGCCGGTGCACTAATCGGTCCGTTCCGCCAGGTAAGAAACATCGTCACGGATGCATTCCAGAAAGTTATGGGCGGAACTTCGGTAGACAAGGCTCTGGAAGAAGCAAATCAAAAGGCGATAAAAGCCATCGAAGAGTACCAGGAGATTGCGACCTCGTAGATCACCCGCAGAGACGTTACAATGAGGATCCAATAAATGTATGGGCGGGGTGCTGGATAACCCCGCCCATTTCATTTAGCAATTTAACCGGAGGTTAGAATGCGCTCAAAATATCCTGGAAAAATATTACCTTTAATTTTTCTTGCCCCAACTCTTATCGTAAGCTTTTTGTTTCTGTACTACCCTGCCGGAATGAGCTTCCGGCTTAGCCTCTTTAAGACTCTTTTCATGGGAAGAAAAAAGATATTCAATGGTATCGGTAATTTTGTTTCCCTCTTCACTTCACCGGAATACCTTGGAGTTGTCGGCAAGAGTTTTATCTTTTCTTTCAGCGTCGTAGTTGGTGGTCTGGTACTTGGGCTTGGTATTGCTCTACTGGCAAATAGAAAGGTTCGGGGAGCAAGATTGTATCGTACGGGTCTGATCTGGCCCTATGCCCTCTCACCTGCCATAGCGGGAACGATCTGGCTCTTCCTTTTTAACCCAAATACCGGAATGCTCACTTATATTATGGAAGTCACCCTCGGAATCAAGCCCGATTGGCTGGCCAGCGGCCCCTTATCGATGTTTATGGTAATTGTTGCAGCGACCTGGAAGAATCTCGGTTACAATATAATATTCTTCCTTGCCGGGCTGCAAAACGTCCCCGGAGAGTTTCTGGAAGCTGCCGACGTTGACGGTGCGAACATCTTCCAGAAATTCTGGCACATTACTCTCCCCCTGCTCTCTCCGACGATCTTCTTTCTCGTCGTGATGAACATGATTTATTCCTTCTTCCGGACTTTCGCTTTGGTGGATATCATGACGCAGGGAGGGCCCGCGGGTGCCACGAACATAATGATCTTCAACCTCTACCGTGACGCCTTTAAGTACTTTAAATCGGGGATTGCGGCCTCCCAGTCCTTACTGCTTTTCGTGCTCGTATCCATACTGACCCTGATACAGTTTAAGACTTCCGGCAGGGGGGTGTATTACGGTGGTTAGTCCTCAGACCCGTGATAAACTCGCCACGTTTTTTACACATGTCTCGTTGATAATTCTAGTTCTATTAATTGCGTCGCCAATCATCTTTGCTCTTATTGCTAGCACCCAGTCCACCTCGACGATCCTTAATTACCCGCCGCAGTTCCTGCCCGGAAAAGCGATCGTTCATAACTTTACCGTGGCCTGGACGGAGTATAACCTGGGTCGGTTGATGCTAAACAGCACGATCATCGCCATTGCCGTAACCGTAGGGAAGACAATCATTTCGATCTTTGCCGCAATGGCCCTGGTGTACTTCGACTTTCCGTTCAAGAGTTTGATATTCATCGTCATCTTGCTCACGCTGCTTCTACCCGTTCCGGTTCGGATAGTATCACTCTTTGACCTGGTCAGACAACTGGGAATGGCCGACACGTTTTACGCCATGATTTTCCCGTTTTTCGCCAGCGCAACCGGTACCTTTTTGTTCCGACAACATTTTCAGGCTATACCCGATTCGCTGGCCGATGCGGCCCGGGTGGACGGAGCAGGCCCCTTGAGGTTCATGACACAGGTGCTCATACCGATGTCGATGAATACGATTGGCGCCCTGGCAGTGATTCAGTTCATCTACATGTGGAACCAGTATTTATGGCCGTTGATAATCATGCAGTCGGAGAACAAACAGGTAATACAGCTGGGACTGAAAATGTTGACCGGTTCGGGCAGGGCCGGCGTAAAACCATGGGGGCCGGCGATGGCAGGATCAATTATAGCGATGTTGCCGCCTCTTATAATATTCTTACTCCTCCAGGAACAGTTCATGAAGGGTTTCGCCCTGAAAGAGGAAAAATAGGCGTGAAGTGGAGACGGTTGTTGGGTTTGATCACCGGGATCGCCGAAGCGGGAGGTCCGATTGGACTGGAAAATAACCTGGCTGGCTCTTTTCGTCGTTCTAACTGCAATCGTGCTTGCTCCGGGAGGTATTATCGGAATTAACTCCCTCAATAAAGGTAAGGCTACTGGTGAAGTCGAGGTAACGAATATCGCCCACCGCGGAGCCCGGGGGGTAGCGCCGGAAAATACGCTGATTGCCGCGAGAAAAGCTTACGAGTCCGGCGCCGATGCCTGGGAGACCGACGTTCAGTTTACCGCGGACCAGAGCATCGTCCTGATGCATGACGATACGCTGGAGAGGACGACGAACGTGGAGTCGATCTACCCGGAGAGGGAAAGTTACGCTGTAAGAGAATTTACTTTGGAGGAGATCAGGCAGCTGGACGCGGGAAGCTGGTTCGTGGATTCGGACCCTTTTGACACGATAGCAAATGGCGAGGTTTCCGAGACAGAACTCCGGAAGTTTCCGGGGGTTAAAGTCCCCACCCTTCAGGAAGCTCTGGAGCTGACGAAGCGGCTGAACTGGAAGGTCAACCTGGAAGTTAAGCCGCTCGAGGGCGACGCGGAACTCCTCGTGCAGAAGGTTGTCGATCTGGTTGCGCAGATGGAAATGGAAGACCAGGTCATAATTTCTTCCTTCGATCACTCGATCGTCAGGTATGCCAGGGAGTTGAACCCGCGGATTTCGCGCGCGGTTCTGGTAGAGGAGGCCCGACCCGGTGTGGTGGATCTGGTCCGAAGAAACGGGGCGAGCTATTACAACATTTCCGCTTCCGCGCTGAGAGAAAGACAGGCCCTCAGGAACCTGGAGGAATTAAAGGCGGCGGAAGAGGAGTACGGCGTCAACGTCTATACGGTAAACGAGAGGGACGACCTGGAGTTTATCGTAAAAAACCCGCTTATCGACGGAATATTTACGGATTTTCCCGGGCGATTGGACTCGATAATTAGCTCTATGAACCGCTGATAGCCCCTTTGCACTGTTGTTTTATGTATGGATATAGTCGAACTTTTTTCTAATTGGCGTTTTTATTTTTTTACTTGACAATAACTTACTTTTTTACTATGTTCTGTTTTGATTATGTCTGATATTCTGGCAGAAGAACGAAGAAGAAAGATTCTGGATCAGTTAGAAGCCGAAGGGACGGTTAAAACTTCGCAGCTCGCCAACCTATTTTCCGTCTCGGAAGTGACCATTCGCAGGGACCTCGAGGTGCTGAAGGAAGAAGGGAAGTTAAAGAAGGTCCATGGCGGCGCCGTGGCGAACGAAAAGGACTTCGAGTCCTCCTACGAAGGGGACACCATCACTTTCGAACCTTCATTCCAGGAAAAGAGCGAAGTTAACAGGGAAGAAAAACGGAAAATCGGTAAGAAGGCTGCCTCGATGGTCCAGGATGGCAGTTCCATATTCCTTGAAACCGGCACCACCACGATGCAGATCGTGAACCATTTGAGCGACAAACAGGGGTTGTCGGTAATGACCAATTCTCTGAATCACGGTCTCAAGCTCTCCAAAGTTGCCGGTGTGGAGGTTCTGCTGACGGGAGGCAGGTTAAGAGAGAACACCTCCGCCCTGGTCGGGCCGATTGCCCGCAGGTCACTTGAGGAAATTTACGTGGATACTTTATTTATGGGGATAAACGGAATCACGATAGATCAGGGTTACACGGTACCCACGGTTCAGGAAGCGGAAATGTCGCGCCGGGTAACGGGAATAGCCAACGAAGTGATCATCGTTGCTGACTCTTCCAAGTTCGGCAAAGTCAGCCACGCCAAAGTAGCGGAAATCGACGGGACACATGCGGTTATAACAGACGACGGGGTAAGCCAATCCTACCGAGAGGCCTTTGCCGACATCGGCGTAGAGTTAATTATTGCCTAAACGTATGAAAATTGATTTGGGTGGTTTATTTATTTTAGGTACTAACTTGTCGTGTCACATGATGCCTGTTAGCATATGGGTGATAAGATGATTGACCATTTTGACGGCGAGGGAGTCGAGAGGGAGTCCATCAGCAGGATCGTTATTCGGCGCATCTTGAAATATATCAAGGAAGCAGAGCTCGGTCCGGGAGATAAACTACCTTCCGAGAACGAGCTGATGGAAAAGATGGGCGTCGGTCGCTCTTCGATCCGAGAAGCCTTACACGCGTTAGTTACCATTGACATTCTGGAAACGAAGCCGGGAAAGGGCTATTACGTCAAGCGAAAGTCCAACGTATTCTGTCTGCCCGGAGGGAGCGATCTGGCCGAAGTTCTCGTGGAAGAGCAGGACTTCATGTCGCTGGTCGAGGTAAGAAGGATTCTAGAGAAAAAGACCGCCGAACTGGCTGCCAAGCGAGCGACGGAAGAGGACGTGGAAAAGGTTCACCAGGTCATGGAGCAAATCAGGGAGGCCGCCGATAACCAGAGCAACATCTCCGACGTCACCGTCAAACTCCATCTGGCTCTGGCCGAGGCCACGAAGAACCCGATCATGGTTCAGTTGCTCGACAAGATAGTTCCGATGATCGTAACCAAGGCGCGCCTGATGGAGCTTCCGCCGGAAGAAGACGTGGAAATACACACCGGCGTCGCGGAAGCCCTAGAGGACAGGGACGCGGAAGAACTGAAATCCTGGGTGGACGAACACCTCGACTACCTGAAGAACCGTTTTATCAAAAAAGTGGAAAAGCAAAAGGCCGAAAAAGAAAGGGATTAACCCTTTTGTTACCAGCACGCAGGGGGTGGTTACTGGTCGAACTGGACCGAGAGTAGTTTGTCCAAAGCTTGCGTCAGCTAAGAACTGATGAAGGAATGAAATCTGCTTCAACCAATATTTTACGAGGTGAGACGATGCATAAAAGATTAGGTCTCGTTCTAAGTTTAGTAGTATTACTTTCAGTTGGACTTCTCGTTCCTGGCTTCACGGCCAATGCACAGGATAAGGAACCGGTAAAAGCACTTATGATTCCGGCCGGAGGACTGACGCCGGGTTTCTTGAATTCCAATACTG
>CAZNVA010000076.1:0-6474 GCA_964576335.1 uncultured Thermotogae bacterium
TCTTTCCCCCGTCAACGTTCAGCCAAAGGCTGAAACGGAAAGGAACACCTAACGGACGTTAACATTTCCTCCCCCTGGATGGGGGAGGTGGGGGTGAGGTTAAAGAGAATACTTCATAGGCCCAGTATCGAATACCAAAAAACCAAGTGACCCATAAGTTTAACCTGCCTTACCTTACTGATATAATTATTAAACTATCATAGAACGGAATGGGGCAATGAAACGGACCAGCTACAAGACTTTTACCGGAGAAGCGCGGGTAAAGATCAACCGGAAGGGCTCGCGGTTTATTGCCGTGGGCAGGTCGGTTGAAAGCGTTGAGGAACTAGAGGAACACAGGGACGAGTTATGGGAGGAGTTTCCCAAGGCGTCCCACGTCGCCTCCGGTTCGGTGATAGTTGAATCGGGCAGGGCCGTGGAGCGCTACGAAAACGACGGCGAACCGCGGGGAACCGCGGGCGAGCCAATTCTTCAGGTGGTTAAGGGCGAGGATCTCAGCAACGCCGTGATATTCGTCGTACGTTATTTCGGCGGCACGGAACTGGGAACCGGTGGGCTCTCCCGGGCTTATTCCGACGCGGCCAGGGAGGCAATAAAAGAAGGGGAAATAGTAGTGCAAAAGGAAAAGGAACACTACCGGGTCAGGTTCCCTTATTCACTTACCGGGGAAGTGGTCGACCTTCTGGCAAAATACGAGGAAATTGATGTCCTGGATAGGAGTTACGGTGAACAGCCGGAACTTGAGCTGTCACTGCCCGTAGACCTGTTCGACTCCTTTTCCAGAAGCCTGCGTTCCGGTACTGCCGGCGAGGTAAATCTGGAAAAGGTGGATACTGAAACCACAGAAAACCAATAGAGGGATACAATTGTTTGATTACATAAAAGGTACGCTTGTCGATTACGACGAGGAGTCGCTCGTGGTCGAATCCGGCGGGATCGGCTACATGATTAACCCTTCCAGGGGTATACTGAACGAACTGCCGGAGGAGGGTAGCCAGGTTAAGGTCTACCTTCACCTCGACGTAAAAGAGGACGACCTAAATCTTTACGGTTTCTCCGGGCCGAGGGAACGGGAGATGTTCCGGATGATGCTTTCCGTGTCCCGACTCGGACCGAAGACGGCGCTGACCGTATTGTCGTCGATGGAGAAGACGGAGTTCAGGCGGGCGATTATGGAGGAGGAGTTGAGCACTTTGACTTCCATCAAAGGTATCGGCAAGAAAACCGGCCGGCGGCTCATCCTTGAGCTTAAGGAAAAGGTGTCGGAGATGGAATTCGAAACATCCGCTCCCGGTACCGGGGGAGGCAGCGAAGTCAGCATGGCCATCCAGGCTCTGACCTCCGATACGATGGGTTTTGGCGTTCAGGAAGCCCGCGAGGCCGTTTCCCGCGTTCGCGAGGGTGACGGGGATTACGATGTGGAGGAGCTGGTTCAATCGGCTCTGAAGGAGCTCTCTTGATTTAACCGCCGAAGTTCTCCAGCCGTTCCCGCTGCTCGGATATTTTTTCCTGCAGTTCCTGAATTTTCTCTTCTTCGCCTTCCTGAATTGCCTTTTTCCACTTTTGCTTGAGTCTGGGTAGCTTCCTTTCCTTGATGAACTTTTTCAATACTTCCTCCGAGGCCCGGCGCGAACCCTCTCCGTCGAACCCCATCTCGACGAGCGATATCCCGGATAGCCGCTTTCGCTCCTTTTCTCCCATGTCCTTCATGATCTCTTCGATGTCCTCGTCGTTCTTGCGGCCCTCCATGATCTTTTCGGCCATCGGCTTTAGCTTTGCGTCCATGTCGACCAGTATCCCCTCCTCCTCGAGCCTCTCCGGCCGAATCTCGTCCTCGATCAGCAGGTGGATAATCCACTCGTCCAGCGAGAGGCCCTCCTGGGTTCTATCTACCTGCAGCCCTTGATTGCCGGAGCTTCCCCCGCCCTTGAGTTTGATCCTTCGGGTGATTTCGTTCGCGGAGACCCTGAGCATGTCCTTGAGCTGGTCGATCAACTCGTGGCGCAGTGGCGGGCTCTGAATCCCGCTGAGGAACCGGGTGCTTGACTTGAGTGCCTTCTCGCGTCCCTCGACGGTGCTCAAGTCGTAATCGTTTCTCAGCAGTTCCAGGTAGTACTCGTGGAAGGGTTGTGCCTCCTTGATCAGCTGCTGCAGCCTGTCCGCGCCGTCGTTTTCTATCACGTCCGCCGGGTCCTCGTCCTCCGGTAGCTTGATCACCCTGACGCCGAGACCCTCGTTGCGCAGAAGCTTCAACCCCTTGAGCGTCGCTTGCTGGCCCGCCTGGTCCCTGTCGTAGGCTATTACGACGTCGGAGACGTATCGAGATAGCAGGTTGACCTGTTTTTCCGTCAGCGACGTGCCCATGCTGGCGATGACGTTCTTTATCCCCCGGCTTGCCGGAGCAATGACGTCCGTGTAACCCTCGACCAGGATGGCTTCTTCCTCCTGGCCCAGCGCCCGCCGGGCCGCGGAAAGTCCGTAGAAGGTTTCGCCCTTCTGGAAGAGCGGCGTATTTGGCGAATTCAGGTACTTCGGCCCGTTCCCGTCCGGGTCCAGCCTCCTGCCACCGAAGGCGATGACCTTGCCGCGCACGGATTTGATCGGGAAGATCAGCCTGTCCCGGAACCTGTCGTAACCGTTCCCGTCGTCTTTTCGTTTGACCAGGCCGACTTTTTCCATGCTGCTCAGGCCGTATTTACCCTTAAACTTGTTGGTTAACGAGTTCCAGCTGTCCAGGGCGTAGCCAAGTTCGAACTCCTTGGCGGTATCCTTGCCGTAACCCCTGTTCTTGAGGTACTTTCTTGCTTTGTTGCCGACTCCCCGTTTGATGAGGTTGGCATGGAAGTAATCATTGACTTCGTTCATTAGCGCGGTCAGGTTGCCGCCGCCGGAGCTACCACCCTGGTCCGGGATTTTGACGCCGACCTCTCCGGCCAGCTCCCGTACCGCGTCCGGAAAAGAGAGGTTCTCGATCTTCATCAGGAAGTTAAAGACGTCTCCGCCGGCCCCGCAGCCGAAACAGTGCCAGAGTTTTTTGTCCGGATCGACGGTCAGTGACGGATCGTTGTCCTCGTGAAACGGACAGACCCCCTTGTAGCTGTTGCCGGATTGTTTCAGGTTGACGTAGCGGGAGATCAGCTCGACTATATCTACTTTCTTCCTGATCCTGTCGATAACCTGCCGGTCCATTATCTATCCTTCAGGTCAGCCAGGAACGGTGAGTTGGCGACTTTTTCGCTCAACTGAAAAACAGGACCGTGGCCCGAGTATACTTCCCAGTCACCCGCTAAGTTGACGAGACGCGAGAGGGAATTCTCCAGCTCTTCCCTCGAGCCCCCCGGTAGATCCGTTCGACCGAAGCCGTTCGAGAAGACCAGGTCGCCGACGAAAGCCAACCCTTCCTCTTCTTCCAGCAGGGAAATGCTTCCCGGGGAATGACCGGGGGTTTCCATTACCTTGAAAACGTTATTTCCCAGCTTTACTTCATCTCCCTCCGCCAGGGTGGAATCGGGCCGAGCGTCGATTTCCGCGGACTCCTCCAGGGGTTGCAGGTCCTTTTCTCCGATGTAGAAGTCCGCCCCGTACTCTTTGAGCAACTCGTCGACGGCGTTGACGTGGTCCCAGTGAAAGTGAGTGGCCAGGACGAATTTCAGTGAGGCGCCCTCATCTCCTTTAGCCTCGATGGCTTCTATCAACTTTTTGGCGTCCTCTCCGGGGTCGATAACTCCGATTTCCTCGCCGGACTGGATAAGGTAGCAATTTGTATCGAGTGAACCAACTGCAATTTTTTCGACTTTCATGACGAGTAATTATATGGTGGGTGGGCGGGATTTAAAATCAGTAATTTTAACTTAATTCTTTATCACCTTAATTCTTCGATAGGCAGCTCTTTTATGATAGGGTAAGGGCCCGGCTGCCTCCCCGTTTGCGGAAACATACTGCTCTTGCTAATTGAACCGTTCGAGCCCTATAATTTCTTGAATTATTGGGAACATGAGCGGAGGTGTGCTGAATGGTAGAAAAGGGAACGTTTAAGGTAAAGAGCGGCCTGGCCGAGATGCTCAAGGGCGGAGTAATCATGGACGTAGTAAACGCGGAACAGGCCCGGATAGCTGAGGACGCCGGTGCCGCGGCCGTAATGGCACTGGAAAAAGTGCCCGCGGATATCAGGGAAGCAGGTGGCGTCGCAAGAATGGCCGATCCCGCCAAGGTCAAGGAAATAATGGAAGAGGTATCCATACCGGTTATGGCAAAGTCGCGGATCGGACACTTCGTGGAGGCGAGGATACTCGAATCACTCGGCGTAGATTACGTCGACGAATCGGAGGTACTGACTCCCGCCGACGAGGAGAACCACATAGACAAATGGGGCCTCGACGTACCCGTGGTCTGCGGGGCCAGAAACCTTGCGGAAGCGGCGAGAAGGATCGGCGAGGGTGCCGCGATGATTCGGACCAAGGGAGAAGCCGGCACTGGTAACGTGGTCGAAGCTGTACGTCACATGCGCCGGATCAATTCCGAGATTCGAAAGCTGGTCAACCTGCCCGAGTCCGAATTGATGAGTTACGCCAAGGAACTGGGAGCTCCCAGGGACATTCTGCGCGTAATATCGGAGGAAGGGAGGTTGCCGGTCGTAAACTTCGCCGCCGGAGGTATAGCAACGCCCGCGGACGCGGCACTGATGATGCAGCTGGGCGCGGACGGAGTATTCGTCGGTTCCGGCGTATTCAAGTCCAAAGATCCCGAACCGCGAGGTAAGGCAATAGTTGATGCCGTAACTTATCACGACGATCCTTCCACCCTGGCCGAGATCTCCGAGAACCTGGGTGAAGCGATGGTCGGAATCAACATGTCGGACATGGAAGAGGAAGAATATATCCAGGGAAGGTAATCCAATATCTCGATGAAGATAGGTGTGCTTGCGCTGCAGGGAGATTTTCGTGAACACAGGGACGTCCTGAAGGAGCTGGATCAGACGACTTCCCTGATTAAGCGACCCGGTGATCTGGAAGGATTGGATGGACTGATAATTCCGGGGGGAGAAAGCACGACGATCTCCAAGCTCATGCGCAAGTGGGAGCTTTTCCGGAAAATCGAGGAGGAAGTCGAGTCCGGTCTCACGGTTTTCGGTACATGCGCCGGTTTGATACTTCTGGCAACTGACCTGGTCGACGGCCCGCGAACGCTCGAATTGCTGGATATCGGCGTCGAGAGAAATGCCTACGGTCGTCAGGTGGAGAGCTTCGAGGCCGAGTTAAGCTTCGACGGCGATGGGGACATCGGCGACGAATCACTAAAAGGTGTATTTATTCGTGCTCCTCAGGTCACCCGGGTGGGGGAGGGAGTCGACGTTCTCGCCCGCCATCGTGATCAGCCGGTTCTGCTGCGTCAAAACGGAATTCTCGGTGCAACTTTTCACCCGGAGTTGACTGATAACAGCTCTGTTCACGAATACTTTCTTTCCATGATCCGTGAGTAATGGCAGGATTGAAGGAATAGTGTTTGTAATCACGATCACTATGGACATTAAGTTTTTTAACCCTTAAACTTTTATTGGTGCAAGAAGAATCATCCAAAGAACGCAAGTTTAACCCCCAATTTAACGTGAAACCAGGAGGGATTTACATGGTAAAAGTAGGAATTAACGGATTTGGTCGAATCGGTAGGGCGTATTTCCGGATCGCCGAAAGCATGTCCAGTATTGACGTCGTCGCGATCAACGACATTCAGCAGGACCCGCGACAGGCAGCTTATCTGCTCAGGTACGATTCGGTTTACGGCAAGTTCGATGGCGACGTAGAATACGACGACGAAGGACTTATAGTTAACGGAGAAAAGTACCCGATACTCTCGGAAGAGGAACCTTCCTCCTTACCCTGGGGCGACATGGGAGTAGACGTGGCTCTGGAATCCACCGGTGTCTTCCGTTACTACGAAGACGCTGAGAAACACCTTGATGCAGGTGCGGACAAGGTACTGGTTTCCGCTCCTCCGAAGGGAGACAGGGCGGACGAGATTCCCCAGCTGGTATGGAAGATCAACGAAGAGGACTACGACCCGGACAAGCACGACATAGTTGCCGGTGCTTCCTGTACGACGAATAGCGTCGCGCCTCCGGTCAAGCTCCTCGAAGAGGAATTCGGCATCGAGAGTGCACTATTCACAACGGTCCACTCCTACACGGCTTCACAGAAGATCGTGGACGGACCTTACAAGTGGAAGAAGGCCTCCCGAGGAAGAGCAGCAGCGGAAAACATCGTCCCGACTACCACTGGTGCTGCTACCGCAGTCGTAGAGGTAATTCCGGAAATGTCCGGTAAGATAAACGGAATGGCGATGCGAGTTCCGACGCCTGCCGGTTCCGTTACCGACCTCGTTGCAAAGCTGGAATCGGATACTACGGTAGAAGAACTTAACGACAAGGTCAAGGAATACGCCGACGGCGAGATGGACGGTGCCCTCGGATACACTGAG
>CAZNVA010000077.1:0-6340 GCA_964576335.1 uncultured Thermotogae bacterium
CTGGTACCGATTTACGACAACCTGGACAGGGCTTTCAAGAGCTTCGAAAAAAACGATGACAAGGAATCCTTCATAGAGGGAGTAGAAAGAATCTACGCTCAGTTCGACGAATTCCTTGAGAAAAAGGACGTAGAGCTGATAGGGGCAGAAGGAGAACAGTTCGACCCGAACAAGCACGAAGCCCTGATGCGAATAGAGTCCGATGAATACGAGAACAACGAAATAGTTGAGGAATTTGAGCGAGGTTACAGGTACAAGGAACAGGTACTCAAGCCGAGTAAAGTAAAGGTAAATATCAGTCCCTCTTCCGAAGAGGGCGAAGACGATAACTAGTCTTCAAAGGCCAAATAAGGGAGGTAGAAAAAATGGCTAAAGAAAAAATTATAGGAATAGATCTCGGGACGACTAACTCATGTGTGGCAGTTCTGGAAGGTGGAGACCCGGAAGTAATAACAAATTCCGACGGAAACAGAACGACTCCATCAGTAGTAGCTTTTTCCGACGAAAACGAGCGACTCGTAGGTGAAACCGCAAAGAGACAGGCGATAACGAACCCGGAACGGACGGTCGAATCGATAAAAAGGAAGATGGGCGAGGACTTCGAGGTCCATATTTCAGCGGACGGAGAGGAAAAGACCTATAACCCGGAACAGATCTCGTCCATGATACTCCGGAAAATCAAGGAAGATGCCGAGGAAAGGATCGGCCGGGACGTCAACAAAGCCGTCATTACGGTACCGGCATACTTCAACGACAGTCAGCGTCAGGCAACCAAGGACGCGGGTAAGCTGGCTGATCTCGAGGTAGAAAGGATAATCAACGAACCGACGGCAGCATCGCTGGCCTACGGTCTGAAGGACGAGTCCGACCAGACCATTCTGGTCTACGACCTCGGGGGCGGAACCTTCGACGTCTCCATTCTGGAGCTCGGAGACGGAGTATTCGAGGTAGTTGCCACCGACGGAGATACGAAGCTCGGCGGGGACGACTTCGATCAGGAAATCATCGACTGGCTCGTCGAAAAATTTAAGAGCCAGGAGGGAATAGATCTCTCCGACGATCCCAGCGCCCTGCAGAGGCTAAAGACGTCCGCGGAAGAGGCAAAGAAGGAACTATCGAACAGAAAGGAAACCACCATAAACTTACCCTACATCACCGCGGATCAGAACGGACCCAAGCACCTGGAAGAAAAATTGACCAGGGCCAAGTTCGAGAGCATGATCGACGACAAGCTCTCCAGAACAATGGACATCCTGGAATCCGTGCTTTCGGACGCCGGCATGACGAAGACCGACATAGACCAGGTAGTTCTCGTCGGCGGCTCGACGCGGATACCCAAGGTCCAGGAACTGATCGAGGAACACGTACCCGGAAAAGTCAACAAGGAAATCAACCCGGACGAGGTAGTCGCACGCGGTGCGGCAATCCAGGGCGGCGTCCTTGCGGGCGAAGTAGATGACCTGGTTCTGCTGGACGTTACTCCGCTCACTCTGGGTATCGAGACACTGGGCGGTGTCACCACGCCGTTGATCGACAAAAACACTACAATTCCGACCGAAAAGTCGAAGACCTTCTCAACCGCCGAGGATAACCAGACGACAGTTGACATTCACGTCGTTCAGGGAGAAAGAAAGATGGCCGAGGACAACAAGAGCATCGGCAGGTTCCAGCTGACCGGCATACCACCGGCGCCGCGTGGAACACCACAGATCGACGTGAACTTCGAAATAGACGCCGACGGGATTCTGCACGTATCGGCAGAGGACAAGGGATCAGGGAAGTCCGAGTCAATCACGATCGAGGAACCTTCCCGCCTGTCCGAGGACGAAATCGAACAGATGAAGGAAGAGGCCGAAAAGCACGAGGAAGAGGACAAACGGAAGGCCGAAAAGGTAGAAACGAAAAACAAGGCGGACCAGCTTATTTACTCCACCAGACAGAGCCTGGAAGAATTCGGAGATCAGATAGATGAAAGCACCAGAAACGAAATCGAGGACAAGATCGAGAAACTCCAGGAACTGGTTGACGAGGACGCCTCCAAGGAAGAAATAAAAGAAGGTATCGAGGAGCTAAACGAGGCAGCCCAGGAAATCGGTGAAACGGCATACGACGGAGCAGGTGGAGCACAGGGAGCCGGAGGACCCGGAGGAGCAGCAGGTCCCGGTGCCGGCGGTCCCGGAGGACCGGGCGGAGCAGCTGGCCCTGGTGGACCGGGCGGACCGGGTGGAACCACCGGAACAGCCGGCGAGGAAGACGACGACTACGTTGACGCCGAGTACGAAGAACCGGAGGATGAAGAATAATCAACTGGAGCTTAAGATAAATTGATCTCGAATAAAGAGGGCCGGTAATCATGGCAAAAGACTACTACGACGTTCTGGGGGTCGACGAAGACGCCTCGGAAGACGACATAAAGAAAGCATACAGGAAAAAGGCCAAGAAGTACCATCCGGACATGAATCCGGATCTGGACAAGGAAGAAGCCGAAGAGAAGTTCAAGGAAGTTACGGAAGCATACGAGGTCCTGTCGGATCCGGACAAACGGGCCCAGTACGACCGTTTTGGACATACCGGCCCTTCTCAGGGATTCGACTTCAACGATCAGGATTACGAACGGGCCCGTAGTGCCTTCTCCGATAGTTCGTTTGACGACATCTTCGACATGTTCTTCGGCCAGGGCGGAAGACGCGGCAGGTCTTCAAAAACTGCCGCTCAGCAGGGAGAGAACCTGGAGAGGAAGCTCAGGATATCGCTGGAGGACGCCGCCAAAGGAACACAGGTCAAATTCACCATACCCCGATTCGTTGAATGCGATCGGTGTGACGGTTCAGGGGTAAAACCGGGCTCGTCAAAGCGTACCTGTCCGCACTGTAACGGCCGAGGCGAAATCAGGCAAAAACAACAGACCATGCTTGGTAGTTTTGTCAACGTACAAACCTGTCCCAAGTGTGGCGGAAGCGGGGAAATAATTGACGACCCCTGTCCGAAGTGCCGCGGCGAAGGAAGGGTGAAGGAAAAGTCCGAGATATCGGTCAAAGTACCACCGGGAGTTCAGGACGGTTCCCGGTTGAGACTAAAAGGGAAAGGTAACGTAGGAAGAAGGGGTGCCCCTTCCGGAGACCTCTTCATCACGGTAGAGATCAAGGAACACGAAACCTTCATCCGGAAAGGGGACGACATACTGACCACGGTTCCGGTGCACTTCACCCAGCTGATCCTCGGGGACACGATTTCCGTTCCGACGCTTGACGGCGTCGAGGAAATCGAGGTCGAACCGGGAACTCAGTCGGGCGAAAAAATAAAGCTGCGAAAAAGAGGAATCCCGCACTTGAACAAACCGGGAAAGGGCGATCAAATCATCAGGTTAAAGGCTCTTACGCCGACGGACTTAGACGGGAAGGAAAGAGAACTCGTAGAAAAATTAAACGAGAGCCTGGAGAGCCCGGTAGGTAATAACTCCAACGAACGGGAATCCTTCTTTGAAAAACTGAAACACTTCCGGGAGGAATTCAGAAAGTAGATCTTCTTGCCAGCCAACTGAGAACAGAACGTTCAATACTTTAACAGACAATAGAAACCGACAGGGTAATACATAACCTTGCCCTGTCGGTTATTTTTTTTAACTCAACTTTTTCATCATTCATAATTATAAAAAGGCTGCAATTTTCGGGTAAGGAATAATTGAGAATATCGATTCCAGAGGTTTTGCCCCCAGTGATCACAAAAATTCCGGCCGGGCACGGGGACCCGGCCTATTGTGATTGCGAGTAGCCCCAGTCCCCATTTTAAACCTACAGTAGCCCCGGTCCCCGCGCCGGGGCGGAAGATTTGCCTACAAAACCTGCCTATTGAATACTGGGCGGTAAAAAATTGAGGCTAAATTATTCCACGATATTTATCGCGAGTTCTATAAGCTCTTCCCTATCGACTCCCTGGCCGAGCAGGTAGTAAAACCCGCCCTCTTCCTGCCAGCCGATTTCGAATATTTCCCTCTCGAGTTCCTCCGGTAGCCGATCCTTAACTTTTTCTCCCCTGTTGACGATTTTCCCCTTCAAACCTTTTCCTTCAAGCTCTTCCCCGTTCTCGGCGACGAAGGACCTGTGCCGGCTCATCTCGCGGGAAAAGTAATTGCCTGCCAGCAGCTGAATCGAAGCCGTGGCTCTACCTTCTTCACCGTCGGACTTAACAAACACAAGCGAACTGAACCCCTTCTCACCGTCTCCGTCCAGGTTCAACGAAATTTCGTCCTGGGCCAGCTCGTAACCTTTATCCTCGAGCGCAGCTAAAGAGATCGGCAGGGGAAATTTCTCGGAAAATTCGTCCTGCCCGACGAGGTCCTCTTCAAAGACCTTGTCGACGCTCGAGGGGTCGAACGCAAAGTCCTGACCGCCGAGTTCGTCGACTTCGTAGTTGGAATACTCCACGTAAACCGGGCCGCCCTGACTTGCCGGAAACCTGATTTGCTCTTCCTGTCCGGGATAGTAGGTAATCTTCAGGGGCAAGCCAAGCTCCTTATCGATCGCCAGCTCGGCCCTCTCCAGGTTGAAGACCTCGTCCTTCAGGAAAAGGGAGCGCCGGGACTCCTTCGGCTTGATCCCGAACCTATCTACCGGGCGCCCGTTGACTTCCCCTTCACCTTCGTCCTTAAGCAGGAAGTCGCTAACCAGATCGGGCAGAAACCCCAGCTGGCCAAATACGTCCACACCTGTAAACGGTGAACCCAGCCGTTTCCCCTCTTTCTTGTAAGCAGTATCCTTGTTTATCAAGTGAATCCAGGTGAATTTGCCGTCGTAAACCAGGCGAGCTTCGGAGAGATCCTCGCCGGAAAATTCCGGCCCCCCGGAAACCTGAATCTCAAAGTCCTCGAAAGGATTCCGGTATTGATCGTATTCGACCACCAGATTCCTCGGCTTCTTGAACTTTACGTGACTTTTTATACTCAGCCCTCCAGTATTGATCTCCTGGTCGGCTTCAAAACCCTTCAGTTCTTCGTACCTGTTTCCAGCTAGCTCAGCCCTCTCTCTTAAACTCGTCATCTGTAATCACCCAATTTCTCGTCCCAGTCAGTTAAAAGGGTTCGTACTCTTCACCCGCGACTTCGTCAACGGTATAAGCCAGTAAGTCTATTATGTTTTCCATGTCCGATAAACTAACTACTTCACAGGGGCTATGCATGTACCTGTTCGGGATAGAGACGAGTCCGGTGGCGACTCCGCCCCGCGTCAGTTGAATCGCATTCGCGTCGGTCCCGGTACCGCCGGGTGCTCCGGTTACCTGGTAGGGAATATCTTTATCCTTTGCCACCCCAATCATCTGATCAAAGAGAACTGGGTTGATATTTGGGCCCCTCGAGATCAGCGGGCCACCGTTCATCTCGGCTTCTCCGACCTTCCTCTTTTCCTGGTCCATCGATGGGGTGTCGGTGGCAAAGCTTACGTCGACGGCGATCCCGATATCGGGATCGATACCAAAGGCCGAAGTCTGAGCTCCCCTGAGCCCGATTTCCTCCTGAACCGTGGCAACTGCGTGGATTTCGGCTTCGGGATTCATCTCGGCCAGCTTCCGGGCGGCTTCCAGTACGACGAAACCGCCGCTCTTGTCGTCAAAACCCCGAGCGGCAACGAGCTCGCCCTGGAGTCGTTCGAAGTCGTAATCCAGCACGCCGGCCGAACCGACTTCGACCAATTTTTCTGCCTCTTCCCGATCCTCGGCACCGATGTCGATCCAGAGGTCTTCCGCCTTCACTACTTTCTTTCTCTCTTCTTCCTCCAGAAGGTGAATCGGCTTGCGGCCAACGACCCCGATCAAGTCATCTTCCTTGCCACGAAGCTTCACCCGCTGGCCTGGTAAAACCTGGGTATCCCAACCACCTATAGTGTTAAAGAAAAGGAACCCCTCGTCCGTAATCTGACTGACCATCAGGCCTATTTCATCCGTGTGTCCGGCCAGCATCACTCTGGGGCTACCGCCCTTGTTTACAACCGCAAAAGAGTTTCCGTGCAGATCACCTTTTACTTCGTCCGCAAACCCCTCGGCTTCTTTCTTCCACCTTTTGGCAGCCCGGTCCTCGTAACCGGACGGACTGATAGTGTTGACGTAACTTTCCAGAAAATCAACTGTCTCCTGCTTCATTCTGCTTACCTCCCGTTTTAGTTCGTATGTCGGCCTTTTCTTCAGTCAAAACTTAGACGGTCCGCATTTCCTTTCTGTACGACCTTTGATTATCGGAAATAAATGGAGTCCCTTCAAATTGAGTAACGTCCATCGGCCTGGAACCGGCACTTTAATTGTTAAATCTTGCAAAAGGAGCCGGGCTGGTCCATCCTTTTATTGAAATGAA
>CAZNVA010000078.1:0-6313 GCA_964576335.1 uncultured Thermotogae bacterium
GGGACAAGTTCACCAAAATCGTCGGTCAAATTTACTTTGGCGATTACTTTTCCGTGTATCTGGCCCTGCTGAACGACGTGGACCCCTCCCCCGTCGAGCTGATAGAAAGCTTCAAGAAGCGGTTGAAGGAGGCAGGTTGAAAAAAGGGAAGAAGTTGACGAATTTGATGGACGAGCTGGAGGAGGTCCTCGCAGGTTCTGATGCCCCGGAGGCCCTGGAAGAGGTAGCCCGGTTGCTTCGCCGGGAAGTGGGGCACTACGACTGGGTCGGATTTTATTTTGGCGATAACGAGAAAGGATCTCTTTCTCTCGGTCCGTTTTCCGGGGAACCGACGGAACATACGGAAATAAACTACGGGGAAGGTGTTTGCGGTCAGGCAGCAGCCTCGCTGGACACTTTTACCGTCGAGGACGTGGGGGCCGAGGACAACTATCTTTCGTGCAGTCCGAAGGTGCAGTCCGAAATAGTCGTTCCCGTTTTTGAGGGGGAAGATTTCGTCGGAGAGATCGATATAGACTCACACAGTCTGGACGCTTTTGATTCCGAGGACGAAGCCTTCCTGGAGGAGCTTGCGGAACGGCTGGCTCCGTTCTTTTGAGCACCGGGACAAACCCTCTGGAGCTTTATAATTCGGTGTCAGAGATGATGAAATAGTTGGGTGGTAAAACTGTTTAATCAGGAGGGGACGGTATGAACAGGCGCGAAGTAAGCAAACAGATGGCTTATTTGCTCCGTCACGATCCTTCCGGACTGGAGATCGACGCGGAAGGTTACGTTGGGGTGGATGATCTGCTGGCAGAGTTGCGGAAAAGGTGGACGAACCTGGGTAGGACGGAACTGATAGAGGTGGTCGAGGAGGATCCGAAGGGGCGGTACGAAGTAACGGGCGAGAAAATCAGAGCCCTTTACGGTCACTCAATAGACGTCGAACCGGACTTACCCGAAGTCAAGGTCGACGTTCTCTATCACGGTACCTCGCGAGAGGCAGCGCGCCGGATTATGGAGGAAGGGTTAAAGAGTCAGGGCAGGCGCAAAGTTCACCTGTCGAAGAGGAAAGAGGACGCGATTCAGGTTGGCGAGCGCCATACCCCGGATCCCATCGTCCTGACCGTACTGACAGGTCAGGCAGTGGAGTCGGACGTTCACTTCCAGAAGGCAAGCGACAGGGTCTACGTAACCGATTACGTTCCCCCTGAATTTATTGAGTTCGAAGGCGATCTCTCGCAGTCGAATTCGGGTTAATCAGGGTTTAAGAGGGTGGCCCGGGCAAAGAAGTTATGCTCAAGAAAATATTATGTTTGGTAAGACAAGGGAGTTTCCCCGCGCAAATTGCGGGACGTTATTCAAAAAACTCTGGTGATTAAGGTGGATTTTGACCCGCTTAGCTATCCGGAAAGTTCCCGGCGCAACCTGGTTTATTCCAAGAATGGCATGGTTGCGACTTCACAGCCACTGGCAACCGCAGCCGGTCTAAGGGTGATGCGCCAGGGCGGAAACGCGGTGGATGCCGCCGTCGCGACCGCTGCCAGTTTAACCGTGCTCGAGCCGACTTCCAATGGTATAGGTGGGGATACGTTTGCTCAGGTATGGTACAAAGGTGAACTTCACGGGCTCAATTCGAGCGGTCCGGCCCCGGAAGGTATCTCCCGGGCAGGTCTCAAGGAGGAAGGAATCGAAGAAATCCCGAAGTTTGGCTGGGAACCGGTAACGGTACCCGGTGCTCCCGCCGCCTGGAGCGAATTATCCGATCGCTTCGGTAATCTGGGCCTCAAGGAGACGCTCGAGCCGGCAATTGAATACGCCCGGCAGGGGTATCCGGTGCAGCCGACGCTCGGCCGGTACTGGAAGAAGGCTTACGACGTCTATTCCGACCTTGAGGGGCCCGAATTCACGGCCTGGAGAGAGGTCTTTGCCCCGGACGGGAGTCCGCCGGAGGTCGGAGAAATCTGGAAATCTCCGGACCACGCGGAAACGCTCCGAAAGATCGCCAATACGGACTCCAGAGCCTTTTACAGGGGCGAGCTGGCGGAAAAAGTGGACGAATTTTCTCGGGAGACCGGCGGTTACCTGAGAAAAAACGACCTGGCCTCTTACTCGCCGGAATGGGTAGAGCCGATCAAATTGAACTACGGGGGTTATGACGTCTGGGAACTGCCTCCAAACGGTCAGGGTCTGGTGGCGCTGATCGGATTGAACATTCTCGACCAGCTGGAATTCTCGGTTAAGAGCGACGAATTTTACCATTACGCTATCGAAGCGATAAAACTTGCGTTTTCCGATGGCAAGGAATACATAACTGATCCCGATTACATGGACCCCGACCCACTTGACTTCCTGAGCCCCGGCTATGGAGCCAGGCGCAGCAGGGAGGTTAAAGCTACTGCGAGCGAGCCGGAACCCGGCCGACCGGGTGAGGCGGGAACCGTTTACCTCGCCACGGCGGACCGTGATGGTAACATGGTATCCTTGATTCAGAGCAACTACGCCGGTTTCGGTTCCGGCGTCGTCGTACCCGGTACCGGGATAGCGCTCCAGAACCGAGGAAATACTTTTTCTCTGGACGATTCGGCTTATAACCGTCTGGAAGGTGGGAAGAGAACGTATCATACGATAATCCCCGGCTTTTTGACCCGGGAGGGAGAGCCACTGGGCCCCTTTGGAGTGATGGGTGGTTACATGCAGCCTCAGGGTCACGTACAGGTTTTGCTGAACACCATAGAACGAGGCCTCAACCCTCAAGCCGCGCTCGATGCACCACGCTGGCGCTGGACTGGAGGTAAGAAGATCGAAGTCGAGCAGGACTTTCCGGAACACCTGATAGGCAAGCTGGAGCGCCGCGGTCACGAAGTGAGCGTGGCCTCGGACCGGGGAGCTTTCGGTCGGGGCCAGATAATATTTCGCCACGGAGAAGGGCTCGTCGGTGCCACGGAACCGAGAACGGATGGTCAGGTTGGGGTTTATTGAAAAAGCCGACTGATGATAAATTTGTATAAACCTAAAATCCGGAGGAGATAAAATGCAGGAATCGGATAAGGAAAACAGGAATTTCAACACGCTGGCCGTTCACGCCGGGGAAGGGACCGGAGCTTCCAATAGCAGGTCCTCGGCGACGCCAATTCACCAGACGGCCTCCTACCTGCTGGAGAACGTGGAAAAGGCTCAGAAGCTTTTCGCGCTGGAGGAGCAGGGTGATATCTACTCCAGGATTTCGAACCCGACCAACGCCGTATTCGAGAAAAGGTTGGCTGCCCTTGAAGATGGAGTTGGCTCCGTCGTCACCAGCTCTGGTATGAGTGCGCTGAACTTGATAGTCTTTACCCTGATGGAAAGTGGGGAAAACGTCGTCTCCTCTTCAAACCTTTACGGCGGTACTTACACTTATTTTACTCACAGTTTGCCCAGGTACGGAATGGAAGCAAAACTCGTCGAAAACGACGACCCGGAAGAATTCGCTGCGAGGATAGACGATTCGACGAAGTTCCTTCATTTGGAGACGCTTGGCAACCCCTCGCTCGAGGTCCCTGACGTGGAGGCTATTTCGCAGGTGGCCCATGAAGCCGGAATACCTCTGGTTGTTGATAATACCTTTGCTACTCCTTACCTTTTCCGTCCTTTCGAGCACGGAGCCGACATCGTCTGGCACTCCACCACTAAGTGGTTAAATGGCGGAGGGACGACCATAGGTGGTGCAGTAGTTGATTCCGGAGACTTCGACTGGAACTCCGGAGACTTCCCCCAGTTAACCGAACCCGATCCAAGCTACCACGGCGTCAATTTTAGCGAGCGTTTTGAGGACCAGGCCTTTATTGCCAATCTGAGGGCCCGAGGCCTGCGGGATCTTGGCTCCGCCCAGAGCCCTTTTGATTCCTTCCTGAACTTAAAGGGACTGGAGACTCTGCCCCTCCGGATGGAGAAACACTGTGAAAATGCCATGGAGGTCGCGAAGTTCCTCCGGGATCACCCGGAAGTCAACTGGGTGAATTACCCCGGTCTCGAGTCCCATCCGACTTACGACCTGGCTTCCAGGTATCTGGAGCACGGCTACGGTGGAATGATTACGTTTGGAGCGAAGGGTGGTTACGAGGCGGGAAAGGACGTCATGGAGTCCGTGGACTTAATTTCCTTTCTGGCCAACGTCGGTGACGCCAAATCATTGATCATTCACCCCTCCAGCACCACGCACCAGCAGTTAAGCGAGGAAGAAAAGAAAAACGCGGGAATTACGGACGATGTCCTGCGGCTCAGCGTAGGGATTGAAGACCCAGAAGATATAAAGAATGATTTAAATGTAGCGTTAACTTAACAGAGGAAATGGAGGTAATTATGTCGGACTTAACGAGCAAAAAGTGCGTGCCCTGTGAAGGGGGAGTACCTCCGCTGGAGAGCGACGAGGTAGAAGAACTGCTGACGGAGGTCAAGGGCTGGGAGCTACTGGACGAGGACCCGCCCAAGATTCAGAAAAAGTTCAAGTTCGGAGATTTCAACGGATCCATGGAATTCGTAAATAAGCTGGCAGAACTTGCCGAAGAAGAGGGTCATCATCCGGATATTGAAATATCCTACAACGTAGTAACTCTGCGGCTTTACACCCATGCCATAGATGGATTGCACGAAAACGACTTTATTCTTGCCGCAAAGGTCGATGACCTGAAAGAATAAATAATAAATCTAACGGCCCCGTCCGAAAAACGGGCAGGGCCGTTATTTTTTTGAAGGATTTTTTTCAGCTCCCCTGGCGAGAAAACCGCCAGCTTACCGGCTTGAAGGTGACAACCAGCGGGCTAAAGGAATAAGCACACTCCTGCAGAAAATTTAGCTGGACGGCAGTCGAGCCCTTTACTCCTTCACGGCCTCGGCAACCTTTTCTCCCAGCTCGTATCCTTTTTCCAGCTCTTCTTTCGAAGGGTTTCCGCCAAACTCCAGCGGTGAAGTAACGAAATCCCAGTTAAGGGTTTCGCCTGTTTCCTCTATCTCCCGGGCCGAACCTCCGCCCCAGCCGTAAGAGCCATAGGCACCGGTAACTTTTTCTTTCAGTTTCTTCTTTTCAGCCAGTTCGAGAAAGTTGCTTACCGGGGGAAAGGCCCTGGATTCGTAGGTCGGAGAGCCGATTATCAGCCCTTCCCGTTTCCATGCTTCCGAAAGCAGGTAGCTGGGATGTTTTTTCGCCGCGTCCAGGATTTCTAGCTCCTCTAGGCCAGTTGCTGCCGCGCCGCGGGCGACTCGTTCTGTTAATTTTTCCGTAAAACCGTACATAGAACCGTAAATGATCGTTAAGCCCGGTTTCGCTTCCCCGCTGCTGTATCGGTCGTAAAGGTCCAGTATCTCCTCCGGCTGATCGCGCCAGATGGGCCCGTGGGCCGGTGCGATTAAATCCAGTTCGTAGGACCCTAATTTGCCAATTGCTGCCTGGAGCGTGGTGCTGTAAGCCCCGACGATGTTGGAGAGGTACCTCAGGGCCTCCTCTTCGGATCTTTCCAGATCGACCTGGTCGTCAAATACGCCCCCGTCGAGCGTCCCGTAAGCACCAAACCCGTCGCCCGAGAATAGGATCTCGTCTTCCTGCAGGTAGGTCATCATGGTCTCCGGCCAGTGAATAAAGGGGGTTTTAATGAATTCAAGCGTGGAAGTACCGAGATCCAGGTTCCCGACCTCGTCGATCGTCCTTACGTTTTCAGTGATTCCGTAAAAATTTTCGAGCAGTTCACCGGCTTTGGCTGTCCCGATGAAGGTCAAGTCCGGGTTGTGCCTTCTCAGTGCCGGAAAAGCCCCGCTATGGTCCGGTTCCATGTGGTTTATTATCAGGTAGTCGATATCCTCAATTGGGGTTAAGTCGCTCAGCTTGTTCAGGTACTCTTCCGTGAAGCCTTCCTTTACCCCGTCGATCAGTACCTTTTTCTCTTCCCGAATCAGGTAAGAGTTATAGCTTATCCCGTCGGGTATCGGCCAGTAGCTCTCGAATAAGTCGTTTTTTCTGTCGTTTACTCCTACCCAGTGCACCTTGTCATTTAACTTCATCTTCATGGTTACACCCCTTTTATTCTAGATCTCCAGACGGTTTGGATTCACGAAACATGGCAAGCTAATGAAGTATATTTGTCCTGCGGTTTAGAAACAACTGCATCGGAACTCGCCCCCTCCACCGTTCAGTTTTGAAAGTCCATTTGCTTTGCTCTATAATCATATTTAAGTGGAATTCGTTTTTTATAAACAATCGAGGAGGTAAAAATGGCAAAATACAAATTAAAGTACGACAAGGATGCCTGTCAGAGTAATTTCGTCTGCACGGCGGTCGATCCCGGTCACTTCAAGGAAG
>CAZNVA010000079.1:0-6310 GCA_964576335.1 uncultured Thermotogae bacterium
TTAATCCATTTTTCGCCGCGGTAATTGGTCTGGTCTTTCCTTCAGGGTTAACTTAACATGAACTACCGATAAATAACTGAGGACCTCCAGGGTTTACCCCGGGGATAAACCAGCTGGTTGAATCATGGATCGTTTTCAGATTGAGCCGGAGGCGGTAAAGTGGGTAAGTACGAGTCTCGGGAAGTTTTAAAGTGGAACGATGGCGAAATCGAATCCATAGAGGACGAGGTAGTCGTCGAGAGCTCTCTCAGTCTTACGGTGAATGGCCGGGACGTCGTTACGTTGCTATCGAGTCCCGCCGAAAGGAAGGAACTTGCCCTCGGCTTTATGAAAACCGAAGGACTGATTGAGTCCATGGATCCGGTAAATAGAATAGAGTTGAGTGATTCGGAGAAAAACGTGAGGGTAGAGCTGGAGGAGTCGACGGACTTCGGAGACTATTTTGAGCGAAAAAGGGCTCTGACCTCCAGCTGCGGTCGTGCTACCGCGGTGGTGGAAAACCTGGAGAGGCTGGAACTGGACTTTCCCGGCCCGAGTATTGAGGGCCCCGAGGAACTTCCGAGTTTGATGGGGGACATGCAAAGGCGTGCGGAACTGTTCCGGCTCACGGGCGGATCACATACTGCGGCAATTGCAAATGGCCAGGAAATACTACACCTTGCTGAGGATATTGGCCGTCATAACGCCGTAGATAAAGTGATAGGGAAGTCCCTTTTTTCCGGTGAGAACTTGAGGGAAAGGGTTATCTTGACCAGCGGCCGTCTCTCCTCGGAAATGACGCTTAAGGCAATAAGGAGTCGAGTTCCAATTACGGTATCCCGTTCGGCACCGACCACGCTGGCGGTGAGGATTGCTCGGGCTGCAAACCTTACAATGGTGGGGTTCACCAGGGGAAAGCGGATGAACATATATTCTGGCCGTGATAGGTTGCTGGGTTGACAAGCTGATAACATAAATTACCCGTTTATTCTCTTGGTAAAAGAGCAAAGTCCGGTTTTTTCGACTTTTCTATGTGTCGTGTCCCTTGGGGCGGGGTTCTTGACTTGTAATAAACGTATCATTTTACTAAAATCTTTCCGTTATAATTCCTGCCTATTGATGGCTCATTGAACAAATATTTAACGGGGTTATAAAAATGTCGGAAGATAAAGAGAACGTACTGGTATGTAGTGCCTGGCCTTACGCTTCGGGTGAACCACATCTCGGTAATATTCAGACGTCGCTTCTGTCCGGTGACGTCTTTACCCGGTATTATCAGCTCAAGGGGCATCCGACCCTTTACGTATCCGGTTCCGATGCACACGGGACCAGGATAGAGTTTGAGGCAGAGAAAAGAGGGATAGAACCGGAGGAACTGGCGAACGAGACCCACGAGATAATCGAGGAGATCCTCGACGATTTCAATATCGAGTTCGATAACTACACCATAACTACCAACCCGACGCATGAAGAGTTCGTCCAGGAAATTCATCGCCAGATGGACGACGAAGGCTATATTCTCTCAAAGGAGGAAGAAAGGGCCTACTGTCATGACTGCCAGAGGTTCCTCGCGGATAGGTTTATAGAAGGTACCTGTCCAGAATGCGGTGCGGATGGAGCCCACGGCAACCAGTGTGACAGCTGTGGTTCCCTGCTGGAGCCGGAAGAATTGTTAGAGCCGAAGTGCGCTATCTGTGGAAGCGAAGACATCGAGTTTCAAAGCACCAGGCACTGGTATATTGACCTCGAAAAACTTCAGCCCCGGTTGAAGGAATACGTGGACGAGCATTACGACGACTGGCAGGACAACGTCAAGCGTTTTACTGATCAGATGCTCAACGATGGACTGGAGCCGCGGGCAATAACGCGGGACATCGACTGGGGAATTCCGGCTCCGTTCGAGGGTGCCGAGGACAAGGTCATTTACGTTTGGGCGGAGGCCGCACTTGGTTACGTTTCAGCAGTTATCGAGTACTTTGAGAAGAATGATAGTGACGAAAGCTGGAAGGATTACTGGTTTTCCGATAGCGTAAAACAGGTTTATACCCTGGCAAAGGACAACATTCCCTTTCATACGCTTTTGTTCCCCGGTCAGCTTATGGCATCAGGTCAGGGGTACCACCTGCCGGACCAGATTAGTGCCGGCGAGTACCTTAACTGGGTCGGCGGCAAGTCGTTTTCCAAAAGCAAGGGTGTCGGACTCTTTGCACGGGACGCCACAGATTTGATGGACCCGGTTTTCTGGCGGTTCTATTTGCTTTTTCAGCGCCCGGAAAAAAAGGACGTCGAGTTCTCCTGGTCGGAGTTGGACAAGGCAGTAAATAATATTTTTATCGACAACGTCAGCAATTTTGTTAACCGGGTCACTTCGTTTACTTATTCTCGCTACGACGGTTCGGTCCCGGAAGCGGACGTGAAGGAAGAAATTGACGAGAAGATCGAGGAAACGGTTGAAGCAGTAGAGGGTATTATCGAATCCGGCGGACTCTCTTCTGCTTTGCGGGAAATATGTGACCTGGCGAATTTTGGCAACCGTTACTTTCAGGACAAGAAGCCCTGGGAGACCGGTGACGAATCGGTCGTGGTTTCGAGTCTAAAGATTGCCAGGTCGATATCAATTATGCTGGAACCGTTCGTTCCTTCCTTTTCGAATCAAGTCTACGAGATATTCCAGCTTTCCGATCCCGAGTGGGAAGAAGTCAGGGAGGGGCCTTCCGGGGAGCTTTCCGAACCGGAACCGCTGCTTGAAAAGCAGGACGTTGAAGAGTTGAAGGAAAAATATAAAGAAAAGATTGCAGGTCAAAAGAATCAAACGGAGGAGAAACAGAAAATGGCTGATAACCTGGTAAGCTTTGACGACTTCAATGCGCTTGATATGCGCTCCGGCGTAATCCAGGAAGTAGAAGAGATTTCCGGTGCGGATAGGTTATATAAGATTCAGGTAAATGTCGGAGAGGAAGTTTTACAGACGATTTCCGGTTTGAAGAACCATTACGAAAAGGACCAGCTCAGGGATAAACAGGTAGTGGTGCTGACGAACCTGGAACCCGCGACAATCCACGGGGAAAAATCCGAATGCATGCTGCTTGCTGCCGAGGGCGAAGAACTCGCGTTGTTGACCCCCGACAGAGAGCTCGAACCCGGGGCCGAGATTGCCTGAGTACCAGGTTAATTGGCCTATTGGGTTGAAAAGTATCGGAAAAGTGAATTAGAATAATCTGGAGGAAATAATGTACGCAATTATAGAAACAGGCGGAAAACAATACAGAGTTAATAAGGACGACGAGTTGAAGGTCGAGAAACTAAAGGATGCAGGGGCCGGAGAAAAGGTAGAATTCGACCGGGTACTTCTGGTTAACGAGGATGGGGAAGTGCAGCTTGGTAAGCCCTACCTGGAAGACGCGGCCGTGGAAGCTGAGATAATCGACGAGGGAAGGGAAGAAAAGGTTACCGTTTTTACGTACAAAAAGAGAAAGGGTCACAGGAGAAAACTGGGTCACAGGCAGCCCTATACGAAAGTTAGAATCGACGAAATTTCAACGTAAGAAAGGGGAGATAATATGGCTCATAAAGTAAGTAGTGGTTCTACGCAGAACGTTCACGATACTGCAGGAAAGAGGCTTGGCGTAAAGAAGTTTGGGAGCGAGTGGGTAGAACCGGGTAACATTATAGTCAGGCAAAGAGGGACAAAGTATAAGCCCGGAGAGAACGTAGGAATGGGAAGGGACCATACCATCTTCGCCAAGGTCTCCGGTCATGTAAAGTTCGAAGGATCGGGAGATAAGTATATCAGTGTTATTCCTCCCTCTTAAAGCCTTCCTGAAAAAGTATTCCGTGCGGGCTACTCCGCTCTTTTAGAGATATGTTTGTGGATGAAGCTACGATAACGGTAAAGGCCGGAGATGGCGGGCACGGGATAATCAGTTTTGAAAACCAGCTCGGCCAAAGGTATGGAGGACCCGATGGTGGTAACGGAGGTAAGGGGGGCGACGTTTACCTCAGGGCGGATCGGAGCATAAATACTTTACTGAGGTTCGAAAAAAAGAACACATTCAGGGCCGAGAGCGGGGAAAAGGGTGGAACGCAGGATAAAACCGGCGGCTCTGCGGACGATCTCTACATTGATTTACCGGTGGGTACTGTAGTTTACGACGGGGAAACGGATGAACGTCTGATTGACCTTGACGAAGAGGGCGAAAGCTTTCTTATAGCGAAAGGTGGTTCAGGTGGACGGGGAAATAGAGCTTTTGCCAACTCGAGCAACACTGCTCCGAGAATAAGGGAATGGGGTGAAAAAGGCGAGGAAAGGTACCTGCGGCTCGAACTGAATCTTCTCGCGGACGTGGGTATCGTCGGTTTTCCCAACGTGGGTAAGTCCAGTCTTATATCGAGTATATCCGCTCAGCAGCCGGAGATCGGCAACTATCATTTCACCACGATGGAACCGCATCCCGGTGTTGTAGCAATAGATGATTGGAACGACTTCGTTGCGGTCGATGTTCCCGGCCTAATTGAGGGTGCCCACGAGGGGAAAGGTCTCGGGGACAAGTTCTTGAAGCACCTCTCCAGAACGAGAGTCCTCTTGCACATGGTTGATCTATCCGGTGTAGAGGGTCGGGATCCCCTTGAAGACTGGGAAGTACTGAGGAAGGAACTGGAAAAGTACGACCGTTCGCTTGCCAATACCCCGGAAATAGTGGCAGGCAACAAGATTGATTTGCTTGACGAAGAAGAAGTTGAAAAACGAAAAGAGAGGTTTGCGGAAAGAGATATAGAATTGTATCCTATATCGGTTGCTACGGGTAAGGGTATTGATGGATTGGTTAACGATACCTACGAATTATTGCAGCGGTCGGGAGAGAGCGAAGACGCCCCTTTGTCGGAAGACGAAGATAGTACCGGCTCCTATAAAGTATACGAGTTTCAGGGAGAGAAAGGTTTTCGAGTGACCGAAGACGAGGGGAAGTTTATAGTTGAAGGTCGGGAAGTGGAGAAGCTGGCGGAAAAGCTCGATTTTTCGACCGAAGACGCTCCGGCTTATTTCCATCGTAGTCTGGAGCGGAAGGGTGTCCTGAGCCAGCTAAAGGATAAGGGCGCAGAAGACGGAAGCATTATAGAAATTGGAGGAAAAGAGTTTGAGCTCGTCCTCTAGGGTTGGTTTGTTTGGTGGGACTTTTGACCCAATTCACAGGGCCCATCTGGAAGTAGCGAGGCAGTCTCTGGTTCAGATGGATCTGGATAAAGTTATCTTGATTCCCTCCAAGCACCCGCCCCATAAGGACGAAAAGGGCCTAACGGGGGCCGAATTAAGATACCGCATGGTTGAACTGGCGATCGAGGACCGGGAAGCTATGGAAGTTTCGGCCGTCGAAATAGAAAGAAAGGGCCCTTCTTACACGGTTGACACCCTTAAAGAGATGGATAAGATTTATGACGAAATAATGTTCATAGTTGGTGCGGACAATTTAATTAATATAAAGACCTGGAAAAAACCGGAAGAGCTACTGCAAATGTGCCCCTTCGTGGTGGCTCCCAGGGGCGGGGTTTTGCAAGAAGATTTTCACGAAGAGATATTTAATGGTAAGGATTTACGGTTTTTGAACATGAGCGAAATTTCTCTCTCTTCGACGGAGATAAGAGAAAGAATTGCCGACGGGCAGTCGGTTGATGGATTGGTACCGGGTAAGGTACTGGATTTAATCGAGGAAAAAGGCTTATACCGGGTTGTTTCGGAAGAAGTTTGATTTAATACTCTCTTAGCAAGTTAGAAACAAGGAGGGAGACAATCTCTAACGAAACTAGAGTTAACCACGAAATTACGGCGTCGGAAGTAAGGGTAGTTGATGAAGACGGAGAGCAAATTGGGGTCATGAGTCTTGAGGATGCTCTGAAGGAGGCCGAGGATCGGGAACTTGACCTCGTTGAAGTGGCCCCTGAGGCTGATCCGGTCGTGGCAAAGATACTTGATTACGGTAAATACAAGTACAAGCAACAGAAGAAGAAACAGAACCAGCAGAAAAAGAAGAAACTCAAGACGATCAAGTTCTCGATCAAGATCGAGGAACACGACTTCAATACTAAAGTGGGGCACATCAAAAAGTTCCTCAAAAAAGGACACAAGGTTCGTGCTACGGTTTTCTTCCGTGGCAGGGAAAAGGCTCATAAGGACAAGGGTTACGACCTTCTGAATGATATTATAGACGAGGTTGAAGAAGTTGGTGACGTCGACCAGAAACCGACTCAGAAAGGACAGGTAGTCCAGATGCTTTTGAAACCGGGAGGAGATTAATATGCCAAAACAGAAAACGCATAAAGGAATCGCAAAGAGGTT
>CAZNVA010000080.1:0-6295 GCA_964576335.1 uncultured Thermotogae bacterium
CTGCCTTCGACCTCGCGGCCGAAGCGGTGAGCTCTTACCTCGCCGTTTCACCCTTACCAGCACTTACTTTAGTATGGACTTTCTGTAGGTATTTTTATTTACAGCGTAATACTTTAATTTTAGACCCCGTATCCGCTCGCAACTCGATACTAAAGTAAGTGCTGGTGGTCTCATCTCTGTGGCACTTTCCAGCCGTCTCCGGCTCTGGCCTACGGCAGTACGCCTCGACCAGCGACCTGCCCTGTGGAGTCCGGACTTTCCTCGACCGTAAACTCACGGTCGCGGCTTCCTCTCCCCCTCACAATAATTCTATTCCCTCCCGGGGTGACGATCAATTGGGGCAGGATTTACTCGGGATTGTGGCTGACAATTAATCGGAAGAAACTAGCCAAATAGGTCCCGTATCGCTTTAATTAAACCACGGGACCAGGCAACCATCTTATGCTCCTTCCCTTTAAACATTACGACGGATGATTCGACCCTGTTAGTCAGGTTGTCCGCTGTCCTGCCAAAGAGAAATCGATTAAATACCCACTCACGGCCTGGCCCAAGCACCAGCAGGTCGGCCCCCTCGGCTGCAGTCAACAAACCATCCAGTACGGAATCCGAAGTAATTATTCTGGTGTCAAGCGAGTTCTCCATCAGGTCAAGGGCCTCCTCCAGGTATCCGGCCGCTTCCTCGCCACTCTTGGCTTCCTGCCCGCCAGTAAGGACGTGAACCAGCTCACCCTCCGCACCGCTCTGACCGACCAACTTGTCGACCAGGGATAACCGCTTCGGTCTCGGGTTATTCGGTCCCAGCGGCATCATGACTTTTTCCACCTTCTCAAGTTCTTTTCTCGATTTCAGAACGGCAACGTCACAGGAAGCTCTATGCATTACCTTGTTTACCACGGAACTCCTTCGGACGGCGACCGAGGTAATCCGACCAAACCACCCAAGGAGGATTAAATCGGCACCGAGCTCATCGGCCGTGTTAATTATCGCATCGGGTATTGAGCTGGACGTTACGGTCAGAGGTTTCGCAACCCGCCCCAGCCGCTGCGCGTAATGTGTCGTATCCATCACGAGCTGGGAACCCTTGCGCCAGGACCTTTCCTCTTCCGGAAACGAGCCCGCCTGAGTGACGTTCATGACGTGGAAAGTCGTCCGGCTGTCGGTAATCAAATGTGCCAGAGTCACGAGCTGCTTGGCCGTCTCCGGGTTGGCGACGCTAATTAGAACGTTCTCGTAGCTCAACTCCTCGAGAGAAGACACTTCAGTTTTTTCGGTCATTTTAACCCGACTCCAGTAAGGAATCTATTTCCAGGTTCAACTCCAGAACGTTTACCCGCTTCTCGCCATACAAACCAAGGAATTTCCCGTTCACGTGTTCGTTTACGATTTCCCGTAGTTTTTCCCGATCCAACCCGGTAGCACGGGCTATTCTCGGTATCTGCAATTTGGCGGAAGCGGGAGTAATATCCGGGTCAAGGGCGGAACCGGATTCCGTGACGAAACTTACCGGAACTTCTTCCGGTTGGAAACCTTCTTCTTCCAGCTTATCGAGAATAGTTCTGGCTCTTTTGACGAGCTTTTCGTTCGTCGGGGCCAGGTTCGCACTCCCCGAATCCATTGCGTCGTAGCTTGTTGACGACGGCCTGGGATGAAAATACCGATCGGAGTTAAAGGACTGCCCAATCAGCTTCGAACCAACCAGGCGGCCGCCGCTTTCGACGAGATTACCCCGAGCCGGCCCCTGCCAGACCAGGTTACCTATTCCCGTCAGCGCCAGCGTATAAATGAGGCTCGTCAGCAGGATAGCAATGATAATTACCCGAAACCCGGTAGCAAACTGGTTGCTAATACCGATCCGGTCGGCTTCGGGTAATTGTTCTTCCGCTTCCCCGGATTCGTTATCCGCTCCCTGAACCCCTTTTTCGGCGTCACGATCCGTGTCTTTCACGTTCTCTTCCGCTTCAGCCACTTCAAAACACCCCCACTGCTACGAGCAACGTATCTATTAACTTGATCCCGAGGAAAGGCACTACAAGGCCGCTGCCCCCGTAAATCAACATGTTGCGGACGAGCAACCGGGAAGCGCTAACCGGTTTGTACTCCACGCCCCGCATTGCAAGTGGGACGAGAAACGGAATGATCAAACTATTGTAGATGAGCGAAGCAACCACGGTACTCTGCAGGGAATGGAGGTTCATCAAGTTTAGCTTCCCCAGGGCCGGAATGCTGGAAGCAAAGATCGCCGGCACGAGGGCAAAGTACCGGGATACGTCGTTTGCGATGCTAAAGGTGGTCAAAGACCCCCGGGTCATCAGGAGCTGTTTGCCGATACCGACGACCTCGATCAACTTGGTCGGATCGGAATCCATATCCACCATGTTTCCGGCTTCCTTGGCCGCGGCAGTACCGGCGTTCATGGCGAGCCCGACGTCGGCCTTGGCCAGGGCGGGAGCGTCGTTCGTGCCATCTCCGGTCATGCCCACCATGTGGCCTTTCGCTTTCTCCTCCTCGACCAGACCGATTTTCTCTTCCGGCTGAAATTCAGCGTGGTACTCGTCCAGGCCGGCCTGCTCTGCGATATAGCGGGCGGTCCTTTCATTATCACCGGTACACATTACGGTCTTGATTCCCATCTTCTGCAGTTCAGCTATCCGTTCACCTATTCCAGTCTTCAACTCGTCCTGGAGTTCGATCAGTCCTATGGCTTCGCCTTCAACGGCCAGTCCCAGCGGGGTACCCCCCGAATCGGCAACTTCTGCTGCCCTGTCCTCCAGTTCCTCGGGTACGGAATCCGCGTATTCCTTGATCGCGTCCACCGAACCCTTCCGGATCTCCGTTCCGTCCTCGAGGTCGATTCCACTTATCCCCGTCTCGGCCGTGAACTCGATGAAGTTATCCTCCGGCAGCTCGGATTCACTGACTTCCGCGCCCTTCTGCTCGGCCAGCGCAACAACCGAACGACCCTCCGTCGTCTCGTCGTAGTAAGAAGCCTTCAGGGCGGCCTCCACAACGGAATCTTCGTCCCCGCTTCCGGTCGGGATGAAATCGGTCGCTGCTCTTTCTCCCGTCGTGATGGTACCGGTTTTGTCCAGAATCAACACGTCGAGGTCACCGGCCGACTCGACGGCCTTGCCGGACTTGGCTATAACGTTGTCCCTGGTTACCCTGGTCATTCCAGCTATCCTGATTGCCGAAAGTAGAGCGCCGACGGTGGTCGGGATCAAACCGATCAACAGCGCTATCTGATCGGCGACTTCGACGTTGAGCCTGACGAAATCACCGAAAAAAGTTAGAGTGGTGACGACCAGCATGTAGATGAAGGTAAAACTGGCCAGCAGCAGTGTGAGCGAGATTTCGTTGGGAGTTTTTTCCCGGCTGGCACTCTCAACCAGACCAATCATCTCGTCCATAAAGGACTCCCCGGCAGCAGTCGTTAACTCTATCTTTAGCTCGTCGCTCAGAACCTCGGTTCCCCCGGTTACCGAACTCTTGTCACCACCGCTCTGCCTTATGACCGGTTCGGATTCGCCGGTAATGGCGGATTCATCTATCGAAGCCGACCCCTCAACTATGGAACCGTCCCGCGGTATCATGTCTCCCTCTTCCACGTAAACCAGGTCTCCTTCCTCCAGGTTTTCCGACTCGACCTCCTCCAGGTCGCCTTCACCTATCTCGTCCAGCGGAACGTCCTCTTTTAACTTTTTCCCCACGACCTCTTCCTTCATCGCCCGCAAGCTTTCGGCGTGAGCCTCACCCTGTGCCTCGGCGAGCGACTCCGCGAACGTCGCAAAGAGCACCGTAAATACAAGTACGATCGAAATCGCGGAATAGTACCATCTACCCTGAGCTCCGCCGAAGAACCCCGGGAAAATGGTTAGAACAATTACTACGAGGGTGCTGATCTCCGTAACGAATATCACGGGGTTCTTCACGAGGTAACGCGGACTCAGCTTCTTCAGGGCATCTACCATGGCCTGAGTTATCTGTTCTCTATCCATTCTGGGTCACCATAGCGATAAAAGTTCGGCAATTGGCCCGAGGGCCAGAGCAGGAACAAAGACCAAACCACCAATTACGACCATGATCACCACGAGAAGCACCAGGAACGGCAGATTCTCGACCTTCAAAGTACCCTCCGATTCCGGCCTTATTTTCTTTCTGGCAAGTGAATCCGCGATCATCATCTGCAGAACCAGCGGGATGTAACGCGCCAGAAGAATTACTATACCGCCGGAGAGGTTATAGAAGACAGTATTATCAATTAAACCTTCAAAGCCGGAGCCATTGTTCGAAGCCGCGGAGAAGAACTCGTAAATCACCTGAGAGAAGCCGTGGAAGCCGGGATTCGTAATGGAGTTTTTGCCAGCTTCCGTAAACACTGCGATCCCCGTGGGAAACAGAACCAGCGTCGGTAGCAAGAGGATAATTATCGCTGCAAACTTGATCTCGTCCGATTCCAACCTCTTCCCCAGGTACCCGGGAGCCCTGCCGATCATTAGCGCTCCCATAAAGCTGGCCAGAAAAACGTAGGTTAACAGGTTCATCACGCCGGTACCGATACCGGCAAAGAGAGAATTGAGACTCATCCCCAGGGTAAGGGCCAGCCCTCCCAGCGCCGTAAAGCTATCGTGCATGGCGTTAACCGAACCCGAAGTCGTCGAGGTGGTCGAAACGGCCCAGAGGCTGCTCAGCACCGAGCCAAAGCGAACCTCCTTGCCCTCCATGTTACCCAGAGACTGATCGACCCCGAGCCCGTTCAACCCAGGATTTCCCGTAATTTCCCCTCCGAGGGTCAGGGCCAAAAATATCAGAACGAGAAAGGATACCGCACCGACTAACACCAGGCCGTGCTTCCTCTTCTTTACCCAAACACCGAAGGCGTAAAAGTTGGAGACCGTTCCCAGAAGGAGAAAGAGGTTAAGGACGACGTTGGAAAAGGGCGTGGGGTTCTCGAACGGATGGGCCGCGTTGGCCGCGAAGAACCCACCCCCATTGGTTCCAACCATCTTTATTGCTTCCACGGCCGCCACGGGTCCGCGGGGAATGGTCTGAGTTGCACCTTCCAGCGTCGTGACGGAGATCGGCCCGGAAAAGGTCTGAGGCACGCCCTGGCTTAGCAAAAACAGGGCGAGAATAAAGCTAATCGGCAACAGAAACCTGGTCAGAGACTTGACGAAGGCGACAAAAAAGTTCCCGAGGCGCGGATCCTGATCGCTCGTCAGCCCCTTCGCAAAGCCGACGAGCAGTCCCATTCCGGTGGCGGCGGAGACGAACATCGCGAGCAAAACCGCTCCGAGCTGGGAAAAGTAGGATAAATCCGTCTCGCCGGCATAGTGCTGCTGGTTGGTATTCGTGACGAAAGTAGCCGCGTTATGGAATGCCAGATCCCAGTCCAGGCCACCGATATCGGCGGGATTTAGTGGTAAGCCCCCCTGAAACAGGAAGATAAAGTAAATCAGGAGAAAAAGAATCAAATTGACGGAGAGAGCACCCAGCAGGTAGGATTTCCAGTTCATCGAGGTATCGGGATCTATTCCGGCAACCCGATAAATAAACCGTTCGATCGGTTCCAGGACTGGCTCCTCCAGATAGCGCTCCAGATAACGGAAAAAACCGGGGAAACCCTCGTTAACCCCCAGCTCCTTCCGAAAGCTCCAGCCGAGGTACTCCCCGAAAACGTAGACCAGCAGGGAAAGAACCAGGATAAACAGGAAGACCGGCAGTACGATTCCAAAAAACATGCTAGAACCGCTCCGGGAATATCAGTACGTAGCCGAGGTAGAGGAAGATGAAGCCAGCCACCACGACAAGCAATATCTTTCCACCCATTCGTGACCTCCCAGCTGGTTCCAGGCCGGTGCTACTCAAAGCTCCACTACTTATATAAGAATTAACCCGGGATAAACAATCTTAAAGCTTCCACCCGGGTTCCGGCAAATTACCGGAGTTAAATGATATTTTTTTGAAGTCCTTTCTGCAAACACCAGAGTTTTCGCTTATTTCCAGATTTCCTCCTTCCCGAGACGAAAGGAACCGAGAACCGCGACCAAAATAATCCCCAGAACTCCGAAAAGCGTTACGACGACAGTTGTCTCGAACGTCCAGACAAAACTTATATCCGGATCCGCTGCAGATCCCAGCAAGACCTGAAATGGCTTGCGGAGCGCTCCGAGCATGAGGCCAATCAGGAAGCCAAGCGTCGGGGAACGCCACCGATCCAGGGTGTAGGAGAGAACCCGAGAGAAAGACATTAGGCCCAGAGCGGCGCCGAAACCAAAGACGACCAGAGTAGGTAAAC
>CAZNVA010000081.1:0-6250 GCA_964576335.1 uncultured Thermotogae bacterium
CCTGGAAGCAGGAATTAGTCGAGGGTATGCTCGGTTCGGACTTCATCGGTTTCCATACCTCCTGGCTGGTACACAACTTCCTCGATTCGGTCTTTAAACTCGGCGGAGCCGCAAACAGGAATGAAAGCATCGCAAGAATGAACTCACAGGCGGCCCGGGTAAAGGACATCCCGCTCGGCATAGATACCGATTTCTTCAAAAGCACGCCGGAGAGGGAAGAACAGGCAAAACGGTTAAAGCAGAATTTTTCTTCTCAGAAGATAGTCCTCGGCGTCGACAGGCTCGACTACACCAAGGGAATCGACAGGAGGATAGAGGCCATAAGTACATTCTTCGAGAAGTACCCCCAGTACAAAGGTGAAGTCAGCTTCGTGGAACGCATCTCTCCCAGCCGCTCCAAAGTAAAGGAGTACCAGGATATGCGGGAGAAAATCGAACAGGGCATCGCCGAAATCAACGGCGAACTGCGGGGCGAGAACTGGGTACCCATCCGTTACTTCTATCAGCACCTGCCACAGGAACAGCTGATTCCTTATTACCTTGCCGCGGACGTCGGACTCCTGACGCCGCTCATCGACGGGATGAACCTCGTTGCCAAGGAGTACGTCGCCACCAGGGACAGGGGGATGCTGATACTCTCCGAGTTCGCCGGAGCGGCGGAAACCCTGGGCGAGGCTTTACAGGTCAACCCCTACAACTCCGTCGGGGTCGCCGACGCCGTACACGAAGCCATCACCACGCCCGAGGAAGTCCAGAAAGAAAAGTTCGATAAGATGTCCCGGAAGCTCGAGCAGATGGACGTCCACTGGTGGAGGGACAGGTTCCTGGACGAGTGGGAATTGAGCCTGCATAGCCAGCAATGACCGAGTTAATTAAACCAGATAAGGGTTCTCTCAGGGAGCTTCTGGAGCCGCAACTGACCGAATCGGGAGAGCTCCTGTTCTGTACGGATTTTGACGGCACGCTGGTGAATTTTACGGGTCTGCCGAGCGAGACGGAACTACCGGAGGAAACCGGCGATCGGCTCAAACGCCTGGCGACGCTGGAGAACCTGCACCTGGCCGTTATCAGCGGACGGGGTTTCGACGAACTGGCGGAGCTCGTGCCACTCGAAAACGTCACGCTGGCCGGAAACCATGGGCTAAAGATTCGCTTTCAGGACGGGACGACCAGAAAACCGGAAACGGGCGAGGAAATCAAAGAGGCAATTCGGAAAATTAACTCCGAGGTTCAGGAAGCTTTCGGATCCCTCCCTGGCATAATTATAGAAAACAAGGGGTTCGGCCTCGCTCTGCACTACCGACAGTACGAAGGGGAAGCTAAAGCAGTTAAGAAAAAGTTTTACGAAATCTGGAATCGGCACGGGATTCCGCTGCTCGAAGTAATTCAGGGGGCCAAATTGGTCGAGATCCGTCCGAAGGAGTGGAACAAGGGCGATGCCGTTGAGCTTCTGCGCCGGGGATTGGACAACCCGCCGACGATCTACGTTGGAGACGACACTACGGACGAAGACGCCTTCGCGGTCCTAGAAAACGTCAAAAACGGGTTTCCTATCCTGGTGGCCGAAGCGGACAACCCCGATACGGCAGCGCGATACCGGCTCGAGAACCCGGCCTCGGTCAACGAATTCCTCTCGGCGCTTTACGGCTATCTGGCTCGGTGAAGACCGCCCAGGACGAGCCGGAACGGAAAGTTTTGAACCAGCGAGAATAATTTATTAAGCTATAGGAGATAGAAGCCGGGGTTTCGCATTCAACCTTCAACTGACCTGGTAACGAGCTTCTCGATGTCTCGGGAAGATCTTCATATGACCGGATTCTAACTGCTGATAACATTTTCTGACGGAAAAACCACGAGGGAGGGTTTGAGAAATAAATGGACGGAAGGAAGATAGAGGACTATCGCGACATTGTCGGGGATAAGGTAATTTCTGTTCTCTTCAAAGAGAGCACTCCGCTTCGGGGGAAGAGAATATTAAACGTCAATTCCACCTTCACCGGTGGAGGGGTAGCCGAAATGCTCTGGAGTACGGTACCCCTGATGAACGACCTGGGGATAGAGTACGGATGGCGGGTAATTCACGGGACGGCCGACTTCTTCCCTATTACCAAGAAATGGCACAACGCGCTGCAGGGGGAGGACGTATCGGTCTCGGAACACGAAAAGAGCATCTACACCGGCATCAACGAGCTCTTTTCCCGCTTTACCCACATCAAGCACGACGTGATGATCGTCCACGACCCTCAACCCCTCCCACTGATCAGCTTTTATCCGAAGCGCCAACCATGGGTCTGGCGCTGCCATATAGACCTCTCCGAGCCCAACCAGGAGGTCTGGAAATATATCAAAAAATTCATTCTGCGTTACGACAACACGGTCTTCTCCGCGGATAAATTTGCCCAATCCGATTTACCAAACGAGAAATCGTTAATCGCCCCGGCAATAGATCCGCTAACCATGAAGAACCGGGAGATGGAACGGTCAAAACGGGTTCAGGCCCTCGAAGATCACGGCATTCAGCTGGATAAACCGATATTGAGCCAGGTATCCCGCTTCGACAAGTGGAAGGACCCGCTGGGCGTCGTCGAAGTATTCGAAAAGGTAAAAGAATCGGTCGACGCCCAGCTGGTGTTGCTCGGCGCACCGGCCAGTGATGACCCCGAGGGCCAGGAGATCTTCCGAGAGCTAAAGAGCAGGATTCAAGGAATGGACGATATAACGATCATCAACAAACACAGCGACCTGCTCGTAAACGCCATCCAGTCGCTATCGGACGTCGTAATCCAGAAATCGAAGCGAGAAGGCTTTGGCTTAACGGTCACGGAAGCGCTCTGGAAAGGAACGCCGGTAGTCGCCTCCGACGTTGGAGGCATTCCGCTCCAGGTCATCGACGAGGAGACCGGCTTCCTCTGCGACCCGGAGGATTACGACTGTTTTGCCAAACGGATAGTTCAGGTCATGGAGGACGAATCCCTGAAAAACGAAATAGGTGAGAACGGCAAGGAACACGTGAAGAACAATTTCTTGATAACCAGACTTATGCTGGAGTGGATCCAGCAAATCAAGGCAATTTTAAGATCTACCAAGGTGGGAGGAATATGAAGAGAATAGGTATTTTGACAAGTGGCGGGGACTCACCTGGAATGAACGCCGCGATCAGGGCTGCAGTCAGGAAGGGTAGAGCGATGGGGCTGGAGACCATAGGTATCCACAGCGGCTACAAGGGTTGCCTGACCGCCGACTTCGAGGAATTCGACGTCAAGGACGTCAGCGGAATCATCGAACAGGGTGGAACGATACTGCGCAGCAAACGGGCACCGGAGTTCAAGGAAGAAGAAGAGCGAACCAAGGCAATTAGAAACCTGAACCAGGAAGAAATCGAGGGACTCGTCGTCATTGGCGGCGACGGAACCCTGCGCGGCGCCCGGGCTCTGAACAGAGAAGGTATTCCCACTGTCGGAATTCCGGCCACGATAGATAACGATATCTACGGCACGGATATGACCATTGGCGTGGATACGGCGCTAAATACCGTGGTGCAATCGATCGACAGGATTCGCACCACTGCCTCCGCACTGGAGCGCACTTTCATCGTCGAGGTAATGGGAAGGAACTCCGGTTACATAGCACTGATGGGAGGAATGAGCGGAGGTGCCGAGGTAATTCTGGTGCCCGAAGTGGAATACGACCTGGACGAGGTAGCAAACGGGATTTACGAAGGCTACAAACGCGGCAAAGAGCACATGATAGTCGTGGTCGCCGAGGGTATTTACGACGAGGGCTCGGCGGCTCACCACGTGGGCAAACACCTGAAGCAGCAGATAGGTTTTGAAATCCGGGTTACCGTACTCGGACACATGCAGCGGGGAGGCAACCCCTCGGCCTTCGACAGGAGCATTGCCTCTCGACTGGGAGCCGAGGCCGTCAAGCGGCTGGCTGGTGGCGAAGGCGGCATTATGCTTGGCCTCCAGGGTCAGAAGATCGAGCCGGTGGAGTACTCGGAGGTCTTCTCCCAGGAAAAACAGCTCGACATGGAGCTGTACGAACTGGCCCAGGAGCTTTCCAGGTAATTCATATCCCAGATCCCGGCATCACTTGGTTAAAGATAGCCCCGGAATTTTTTTGAACCGGATCAGTTAGCCATGGAATCAGAATCCCCGAACAAAAACTTTATTCTCTTACTGACCCTATCCACCAGAATCGTTATTACGGTGGCGAAGCTGGTTGCGTTCTCCGTCACCGGACTCCTCTTCCTGCTGGGTGAGGCACTCAACAACATTACGGACATAGTGACGGTTCTGGTCACCCTGGTCAGCGTAAAGATTAGCGAAAAGGGCGGGGACCGGGAGCACCCTTTCGGCCACAGGAGACTGCAGAGCGTAGCTTCTCTGGTCGTGGCCATCGTCTTTATCGCCATCACCAGCTACCAGTTGATCGAGGCATCGGTGGCACAGCTCATTAACCCAACCGCTTTTACCGGTAACTTTCAGTGGGCTCTTTACGTATTAATCGGCTCTTTTCTCTTGAACCTCGTTCCGCTGCCCCTCCTGTTCAAGTACGGTCGCGGCAGGGAAGTCAGCATAAAGACCGAGCTATTTGACACGATAAACGACGCCCTGTCCCTGATAGCCAGCATGATCGGGCTCGGGCTGATCTACTTCTTCCAGCTCAATATCGGAGACCCCATAGCCACCATAGTCATAGCGCTGATAATTTCCTTCGACGCCTTCCTGCTGATCAAGGAAAACATCAATACTTTGATCGGAGAATCGCCGGATGACGAATTCTACCAGAACCTGAAGGAGATCATCATGACCCACGAGGAAGCTCGAGGGGTCCACGACATGATCGGCGAGTACATCGGACCCAAGGCCGTTCACGTCGATTTCGACCTCGAACTTGACCCGGAAACCAGGTTGAAGGAATCCGACGTGGTGGTCGGCGAAATCAAGGATACGCTGGAAGAAGAAACCGAGTTGAACGTCTACTGCTCGATCCATCCCTGCGCCCACTCCGGGGAAGAAAGAAGGATAGCCTCTCACATTTAATCTTCCTTTTGGATAACCGGACTCGTCACGGAAGCCGGGTTTTGTCTTACCGCCTGCAAGCCGCTAGACTTTCCTGGATGGGGTAAAAACATGGCTCTATTCTTCCGTGCGATCTATCTTGGCTGGTTCATCTCCCTGGCTTACGCCGGGATCCTCTATTTATCCGACAGCTACAAGCGGGAATCGATAATCCCGGTCGGAATCGCCTTCACCGGCGGTGTCCTTGCTATCATCCTGATCAATACCATCCACGCGGGCCTTCCGGGATTCGCGGAAAGCTTTTACGACGGGGGCTTCCTCGCCCGAACCTACAGCGCCTTCGTCCAGGCGGCACTTCCGGAGGAGATAGTCAAGCTGGTCGCTTTCTTCCTCCTGGTCTGGCAGTTCGATTTCAAGGACTTTTCCGAAGGGATGGATGCCATGCTTTACATGGGGCTAATCGGAGCCGGATTCGGCGCTTACGAGGATTTCTCCTACATCTTTTCCCACACACTGCCTTACGTGGGGGAAGAAGGGAATCAGGCCGTCCAGGCATTTCAATTTATCACCTGGCAGCGGGCATTCCCCGGCCACGTACTGATCAACGCCGTCAGCGGTTACTTCCTCGGGCGGGCAAGATTTGCCCGGGAGACCAGAAGACGGGGCTGGCTAATCGCTCAGGCCCTGTTAGTTGCCATTCTGGCCCACGGGTTATTCAACCTGGCCGGCTCCGGCGGAGGTACGGGCTGGTTGATCATGTACGTCCTCGGGCTCGGCCGTGTTTTCTTCTACCTGAGGCAGCGGATCCTGGCGGACTCGCCTTACAAAATATTTCGGAAGTTACCCGATGAGGTAGTTGAAACCAGGTTCATCAGTTACCTGAACCTGGTGGAGGATTGGCAGTTCGAGCACTCGATCGAACAGTACCGGCAGCTTTACACGAGCGATTCCAGCGCGAGCATGGGGTACTTCCCGATAGTGATCTCCGTCCTCGTTCTTTACCCCGTCGCGATTTCCGGAGTATACTACCTGAACAAACTGATCCTCGACCTGTTCAGCCTGATTGGTTAAATCCGGTTCCGCGGAATTGCGGAAAAGTCAATTATCACCAAAACTCATCAACGAAAGGGGTAAGCGGTTCCGTACGAGTTGAAAGGGCAGGGGGGCGACAATATAATTTTTGCGCTTGCCGGCGTAGCTCAGCGGTAGAGCGGCTGATTCGT
>CAZNVA010000082.1:0-6245 GCA_964576335.1 uncultured Thermotogae bacterium
AGAATCAATGGATTGGGAGGTTGAGTTGAGCACAAGTCGAAGAACGACCACCATCATCTCCGTAATATTCGGAGCAGCGGTTCTAGCGGTAATATTGAGTTTTATCGGACCGAGCAAGGTCATCAGCCAGTTTTCCGCCCTCGGGTGGGACGGCTTCTCGGCCATGATCGGCGCAATACTGATGACTTTCTTCTTCTGGACCGTAGCCTGGATAGTCCTGATGAAGGGTTACGGGGTAGAAGTACCCTACGCTCTGAGCTTCTGGGCCCGAATCGGCAGTTTTTCCGTGAGTTTCCTTACCCCTTCGCTTCACTTCGGCGGCGAACCCGTCCGGGCTCTGGTTATAGAGCGAGAAACGGATACGTCCTACAGCCGGGTATTTGCAACCATAGTCGCCGAGCGAATCACGATGATGGCCGCGCTCGTTTCCGCGATACTTATCGGAGCGATGCTCGCCATTTACAACCAGATACCGACGGACATGATGCTCTACTTGGTTTTGATTTCCCTGTTGTTTTTGAGCCTGCTGTCCTTGCTCATCCTGAACTTCTACAGGAAACTCTTCATCTTTTCCAGGTTTGCGGCGTTTTTGAAGCGCAAACTGCCGTGGACCGAAATCCTCCAGAAGGCGGAAGACATGATCCGGCACCTGGAAAAGGAAATCAGCATGGCATTCGGCAAACACATCAAGCACACGGCGGTTGCGTTTTTACTCGACCTTGTCGCGACGTTTTTCATGTTCATCCGCCCGCAGATATACTTTTACTTCACCCAGGGTCGGCTATTCACGCTGGTTGAGATAACGATGTTGTTTGCAATGATATCCGTTCTTTCCTCGTTCTTCTGGGTGACTCCAGGAGGGATCGGGATTTCCGAGGGGGGTCTGATCGGCATATACGCATTGTTCGGCGTAAGTGGAAGCGAAGCCGTAGCTTACTCCTTTTCGGTCAAGGCCATAGAGTCAGTGCTGGTTGCAATCGGGCTCAGCCTGCTGGCCCACTACGGCATAATGAACATGCTATTCGAAAAAAGGAAGGAAAGAGCAGAAGCGGCAGAGGAGGAACTGAAGGAGGAATGAAACTCCGAGAGGAGCTCGGACGTTCCGGAGCAAAGCCGTCGGGGTCGAAATCGGCCCTTCTGGTGCTGTTGGTCGGAACACTCCTTCTGTTTTTCTCCTACCCCGGATACGGGACAGAAAACGCCCTGTCACTGAGCACCAGCGGGCCGGAGCTGCTCGCCGTCGCCGAATTAAATGGCTACGGCCTGGGCGTTACCAGGAATCGAGGGGGCGAATACGGACTGGGTTTTTCCTTGAGCCAGTCGCTCGTGCCCGCTCCGGACAACTGGAACTACCAGCCTTTTGTGACCGGACTCCTTTCCCCCGAAGACGAACCCGACTGGGACACAGTTAGCGCCGGTTTCACGGCCTCCTACTTTGACTACAGGATCGGCGGCTGGGCATTGTCTTCCGATTCGATCGCCTGGGTCCGGCGGTCGAATTACGGCTTGAGTAGCAGGGGGTCCTTCACGATTGGTAACGTCGGCTTAAGTTACGAGTTGGACCTTTTCGGTTCGGGCGATGGGGCGAACTTCTGGTTTCCCCTGAAGAAGAAAACGGAATTCTCCCGGCTCTACCGAGAAAGTCCCGTCGGGATTAGTAATAGCCGGAACAGCTATCTTTTATTCAGCGGCAGCAAGGGCTTATCCCTGGGGGAGGAAAGGCTAACCTGGAGTCAGGGAATCGGCCTGAATCTCCGCGGGGAGAGTCCCGGCCTGGACCTGGTCGCGGACCTGAGTTACCTGGGGAATTCGGCTTCTTTCCTGTTGAGTGACCTGAGCCTGGAACGCTGGTCGCTCCAGGCGAAAATCGGTAAACTTGTTCTGGGGTATATTTCTCCGGGTACCTACCTATCCGGGCACGGCTTCCGGATAGGTTACCGGGACGATTTAGAAGTCGACCTCGAATTGTTTACAAGGGACCGCGAAAAGGATAGAGTTTTTAACGTTGCCTTAAGGTGGTAAAAATATGACTACGGAACCGGAAGTTCTCATTGTGGGCGGCGGACCGGCCGGTTCGATTTCCGGCAGAGTTGCCGCTGAGGGTGGAGCTGAGACCCTGCTGATCGACAAGAAAACCGACCTGGGGAAGTCGAGCGCCTGCGGCGGTCTCGTCAGCCTGGAGACCTGGGAGAGGCTTGATACTTCGGACGAAGCAATCGTAAACGAAATTAAAGGAGTGGTCGTCCACCCGCCGAAGGGCGAGGTCTATCGTCTTTCCTCGCCGCAGGTCAAAGCTTACGTCGTGGACAGGAACCAGTTAAACGCCAACTTGCTTGCCGCGGCAGAGGAAAGTGGCGTTTCAGTCCGGCCCGGAACCGGTATTTACGGCAGGGACGGGTCGATGGTAACTCTGCGTTCCGTGAACGGGGGAAACGAGGAAGTGCTCGAGCCGAAAATAGTAATCGGGGCCGACGGTCCGAGAAGCGACGTCAGGCGGCTATTCGACCTGGATCGCCCCTCCAAACTGCTTTACGCAATCCAGACGGAAACCGAGTTCCAGTCCGGACGGAGCGACCACGTAGAGGTATTCTTTGGCAGGGATATCGCCCCCGGATTCTTTGGCTGGATCATCCCTGTTTCGAAAAACCGGGCAAAAATTGGCCTGGCAACGGCCCGGGGCGAAAAACTGACCCAATTCTTCGAGAGCCTAATGAGTGAAATCGGAAAGGCCAGGCCCGAAGATTTCCGCACGGGCGTCATCCCGATCGGCGTCCCGGAAAATTCCTGCGCGGGTAGAGTTCTTACCGTCGGCGACGCCGCGGGTCAGGTAAAACCGACTTCGGGGGGCGGCATCTACCCCCTATCTATCACCGCCAGGATAGCGGGAGAAGTGGCGGTAAAAGCAGTAAACGGCCTCGACGATCCGGCGGAACTTTACTACAGAAGGTGGATGGACGAGGTCGGAGAAGAACTCAAGCGCGAGATGCTGCTTCACCGAATCCTGGATCGCGTCTCGGACGAAAAGCTGACGAACCTGCTTGAACTGCTGAAACGGCGGGGAATATCGGACTGGATAGCGGAAAACGGCAACATCGACCACCTGTACCCGCTTGCCAGAAGGATGATTCGGGACCCCGCAGTCGTCGGGACTATCCTGAAGACCCTTCCCGGCGAAATAGGTTCCAAGCTGATGGACGAGCTGCGCTAGGTCCCCACCGCTTGACTACCGGAGTCAGGCCCGAAGGCCGATTCCGGTGACACTTGCCCCTAACTATTTTCCGTTCCAGCAAAAGCAGCAGGAGACGGTCAGTTAAAAGGGGATCTCCTCGTCGTCATCGCTCGAATTTCCCGTCGGTCCCTGGTTTGGCTTTTCGGGGGGTGGTTTCTGACCTCCCTGCTGCTGGGAACCGGAATCCTTGTCCCCACCAAACCCGAGAAACTGGACGTTATTGGCGACGACGCTGGTCCACTTGCGGTTGTTCCCGTCGTCGTCTTCGTAGTTGGATATTCTGAGCCTGCCCGTTACCGCGACCGGCCTACCCTTGCTGAGGTAAGTGGCGCAGTTTTCCGCCTGGTTCCGCCAGGTAGTTATGGGTACGAAGGTGGTTTCTTCCTGAAGTTCGTCGTTGCTATCCCTGTACTGCCTGTTTACGGCTATGGTAAAGCTGGTTCTGGCTACTCCGGATTGGGTATACTGGAGTTCCGGATCCTCCGTCAAGTTTCCAATTAAGATAACCTGGTTAAGACTTGCTGCCATCTCGTTCCACCTCAGTTTTTTGTTAAACCTATGATACTAATTGGAGATGGTTAACTCAACCAGATGCTGTCAAACTGCCTTGACCTCTTTGATTTCGGGAATGTTCGCTTCAAGGACCTTCTCAACTCCCTGTTTCAGCGTCATCGTGGACATCGGACAGCCAACACAGGCTCCAACCAGCTGTACTTTTACCACGTTGTCCTCGGTTATTTCGTCCAGTATTACGTCTCCGCCATCGGCCTGTATCGAAGGTCTGACCTCATCGAGAGCGTCTTCAACTTCTTCTTCGGATATCATGGTTTTTCACCTTCCTAATATATTACCTAGCTTAAACAAATGTCGATATAAATACTCAAGATTTCAATTAGAGGTTAATCAACGCGGGCCTTCCTTACAAGCCTGACAGAAGAACTATTCGACCTCCAGTTCCCCTTTTACCCCGTTACTCGGCCGGACGAAGAACCCTTCCGGTTCGATGCCGAATTCCCGGCGGTACTCCCGCTTTATCTCAGCCTGGTATGAGCCCGAACTGGCCTCCGGAACGATATGAACCGAAGCTCCGCCGAACCCACCACCGGTCATCCGGGCGCCGGGTATCCCCCAATCGCTGGCAAATTCTACCAGGAAGTCCAGCTCGCGACAGCTAACCTCGTAGAGATCTCTGAGGCTCCTGTGAGAGGCAAAGAAGAGCTCGCCCGCTTCGTTGACCTTACCAGCTTCCAGGTAATCGGCGGCCTGCTTGACCCGCTCGTTTTCCTCGACGACGTGTCTGGTCCTGTCGGCAAGCTTTTCGGGCAGGATCGATAGGGCTGCCTCCATTCGCCCCGGTCCGAGCTCGCTGAGCGACTTTAAAGAACTGCCGTCCCAATTTTGGTTCAACTCCCGCAGGGCCGCCTCGCATTCCCGCCGGCGCTCGTTGTACTCGTTGCCGCCGTGCGTGTGCGAAACCATCGTATCAACCACCAGAAGCTCGTACCCGGAAAGATCCAGCTCCACGTAGCGGTGCGATGGCTCGGACGTGTCGATCAAAACCCCCGTGCCTTCCTTACCATAGTAAGCTACGTACTGGTCCATGATCCCGGTATTGGCGCCAACGAACTCGTTTTCGGACCGCTGACAGGTCCGGATCAGGTCGAGCGCCCCGACTTCCAGGGAAAATTCTTCGTTCAGGCCAGCCGCAATGGCCATTTCCAGGGCGGCCGAGCTCGAAAGTCCCCGGCCGACCGGCACATCGGAAGCAAGGTAGAGGTCAAACCCGGGCAGTCCTTTTCCGGTTACCTGCTTCAGGCCGGAGATTATTCCGCGGATGTAATCGGACCAGTCCCCGACGCTTTCCATATTTTCCTCAATCCTTATCCTGGTTTCCTCGTTCAGGCTGGAGGAAAAGATCCGGGCAACCCGGGTTCCGTTCTCGGAGATTGCAGCCCAGGTCGAGAGGTCAACTGCTATGGGCAGCACCAGACCTCCGTTGTAGTCAGTGTGTTCGCCGATGAGGTTGACTCTGCCCGGTGCACGGTAAATTCCCGGCTCGGGACCGGTCCCGTACTTCTCCGCGAAACCCTTTCTTAACTGGTCAGCCTCCATTGCCTTCTGCGCCTCCCCCGGCTTCTGCTTCTTTCAGGTCCGCGGCCATCTTCTCCGGCGAGATCGAAGAAATAAACGTCGAAGTGCCGGTTTCCACTCCCGCCCGGTATTTTATCTTGTCTTCCGCCCGCTGGAGCGAGTAAAACTCGAGGTGGAAGTGGTAGTACGGGTAATCCTCACCGCCGACGGGTGCCTGGTGGAAACTCATGATGTAGGGGAAATCTTCTATAGGAAAGAGGTTAGCGTACTTGCCAAGCACGACCTTAATCCCCCGGGCGAGCGAGCCGGCCTCGTTATCCTTGAGGGACAGGATCGTCGGAAAGTGGCGCTTCGGATAGAGGTGAACTTCGTAAGGCAATCGGGCGTAGAAGGGAACGAAGGCCAGGAAGTCCTCGTTTTCCCAGACTACCCTGTCCGCAAACTCCTTCTCCCTGTCAATTATCCGGCAAAAGAGGCAGCTATCCTCTTTCTCAAAGTGTTCCCTGGCGCTCTCGACTGATCGACGGGCCAGAGGGGGAACGAAGGGAAAAGCGTACAGCTGACCGTGCGGATGATCCAGGGTAACTCCGATCTCCCTGCCCCTGTTTTCAAAGATGTAGACGTAATCGATGAACTCTTCTTCCGAGAGATCTCGGAACCTGTCCCTCCAGACGGAGACAAGGTCCTCCATCCGCCCGAGGCTCAGGTTGGCCGGAGGCACCTCGTGGTCGGAAGAGTACAATATGACCTCGCAGACTCCCCGGTTCTCGCGCACCCTGTAGAGGGAATCGCCTTCCAGACTTGGTTCCTCCGGATCGCGCTCCAGGGAGGGAAACCTGTTTTCGAAGGTCACTATGTAGTAATCGTCCTGAGGCACCTCAAGAACTCCCGGACAGAGCGGACAGCTGTCCTCGGGCAGCACCGG
>CAZNVA010000083.1:0-6181 GCA_964576335.1 uncultured Thermotogae bacterium
GCTCCGGCTGCTGTCTACCATCAGAGCGATGGGGTACGTGGGAGCCCGCCTGCTCATGTTGGAACCGTTCAAGCCTGAGTTAATAAAGTTATGTCCCCATAACCAGTTTGCTACCCTCAACTAGTACTGGAGGGCTTTCTCGGCAATTCTGGTGAAAGATTTGAGTTTTTACAAAAAAGAAAAAGATAGTGAATAGTGGGGAGGCGGGGTCAAAATAATCTAGAAAATTAATAAACCCCGCCCGGAAAGGACGGGGTTTATTTAAGACCTTTGATAAATTACCGAACTTAAGTTCCTCGCTGCGTCACTTTGGACTTAAACCAGGTTTCTTCGAGGAGAAATCTGGTGACAAAGAGCGCACAGAATAAACTACCAACTATTCCTATTGTAAGCGTTATGGCAAATCCTCTAACCGGTCCGGTTCCGAAGTACATGAGAATCAAAGCAGTTGCCAGGGTGGTCAGGTTGGCGTCTATCACCGTGGAGAGGGACTTCTGAAATCCGTCCCTTACCGAGGCAACTCCGGACTTCCCGTTGGCAATTTCTTCCCTGATTCTTTCAAAGATTATTATGTTGGCGTCCACTGATATACCGATCGTGAGGATCACACCGGCAATTCCGGGAAGTGTCAGGGTTGCTCCGAACAACGAGAGGGCACCAAACATTATGAGCATGTTAAATACGAGAACCAGATCCGCTATTAGTCCAAGCCAGCGGTAACGCAACGGCATGAATAACAGTACAAGAATGAAACCAACGAGTATCGTCGTTACGCCGGCCTGAATTGCGTCCTCTCCAAGTGATGGGCCGACTGTTTTCTGCTGAATCGTGTTTACCTCTACCGGCAAAGCACCCGCTCTCAGAACAACTGCCAGACGCTTTGCTTCGTCAGCGGTAAAGTCACCTTCTATCGTGGCCTGGCCAATTGAATTCGTGTTATTTGCCGAGTCCCATATACCCTGACTTATAACGGGAGCGGATTGTACTACGTTATCCAGCACTATGGCCAGCTGGTCCTGGTTTGGTTCCAGGCCGGTAATTACATCCGCAAACTTCCGGGCTCCTTCGCTGTTAAAGGAGAGAGAAACGAATATCGGGTTTTCAGCGCTCTGAGAAGTTCGGACGCTGGCATCCTTCAATACTTGACCGGTCATCAATGGTTCCTTTTGGACCATGTACGATCGCCTCTCGCCGTTCTCCTGTTCTCTTCCGTAGATTACTTCCTGAGACAGGTTATCGGGCGATAGACTGGATCCCGGGGCGCCGGTTTCCACTACCTTCTTGAATTCCAGCAGAGCGGTTCTACCGATCAATCTCCTTGCCACTTCTGGATCAGTGGTGCCCGGTAACTCAACCTCGACTCTCTTGTCCCCCAGTGGCCTTATGGTTGGTTCCGTTAAACCGTATTGGTTAACCCGGTTGTTAAGTATAGTTACTATCCTTTCAATGGTTTTATCCCTCTCGTCCGGGCTCATATCATCTATCCCTTCGGCTTCCAGTACTATCCTCGTACCACCTTTCAAGTCCAGACCCAGGTTGACTACGTCACCGATAGGGTAAAATGGGTAAAGGAAATAAATAGCCAGGCCAAAAACCAGTAAAATGATTCCGGCCTTTAGAAGAGTGTTCTCGGCTATGTCGCCAAAATTCATGATTTATCTTCCTCTTCTTCCTTTTCTTCGTCCTCTAAATCCTGCTCGTCGGATTTTGTTTCAACTATGCTATCCTGTTGAATTTTGAGTATCGTCCCGTCCTCTATTTCTATGAGCAGGTCGTCCTCCATAACTTCCTTGACGGATCCGTGTATACCCCCCGCCGTAATGATCTCGTCCCCCTTTTTCAGGTTGCTAACGAGATCCTCGTGCTCCTGTTGCTTTTTCCGCTGGGGACGAATAAGTAGAAAGTAAAATATCCCCCCAAAAACCGCTAACAATATTATTAGTGACAGCGCACCACCTTCCATCTTGATTAAGACCTCCTTTCTATAAAGCTTCGATTAATTCTAAACAGACCAATTCCGACCCAGACGATACCGCCAACTGCGAGTCCCAACCTTATGCCAATTAAACCCATTCCCCCAGGTTCCAGACTGTTAATTAATAGGCTCTGGAACAGAAATACAATTACGCCCCAAATGATGCAATATTGAATCATTGATGTCAACTTTACAGCTTCACGGTTGCTTTCAATGTTGCTTGTGAGGTCGTAACCCAGGGTAGCTAGGATCAGGGTGGACCATAAAACGTAAACAAGTAAGCCCGGAGAACCCTCAAGGACAAAAGCAAAGAGGATGAGATAGTGCCCCGGTATAAAGCCTATCATGGTATCAGCGGGCTGGTCAAAACGGGTTTTTCTGTACCAGATAAGGTAGCCGAAGGAAAACAACGAAGCGAGCAGAACGAAAGCCGCTGGTATAAAGGAAAAGCCGGAGACCGCAACCGTCAGGATACCGATTATGAGTATTAATACCGTGGTTCCTTCCTCGGAGTAAAGTTGCATGGTCCTCCAGATTTAATTTTATAACTTGAGAACATACTTACACTAAATTAGCAAAAAAATAAGATCAATAGTTTATAAAAGTAGTCAGGGTATACTTCAATGCAGGTCTGGGTCCGGTCCCGGATTTAGCTTGTAAGTTTTTTTCCGGCCAGCCAGAGTTGACCCAGGGCAACGCCGCCGTCACCCGGCGGGACTTCCGTATTAGTTACGAAATCCAGACCCGACCCGGAAACGACCTTTTCTACTTCCCGCGAAATAGCGTCGTTATAGGCCACTCCACCGGAAAGCCCCACTGCCCCAATTCCCTCGTTCCGGGCAACTTCGAAGGCAATTTTAGCCATGCCCCCGGCCAGCGCCGTTTGAGCAGTAGATGCTAACTCCGCAGGACTGGCTGAACCCCGTAGTAGTTGGATCAACCGGTAGAGTAACCGTGACTGATCCAGCCGAATTATATCCCCCGAGCGGTTATAAGGAAGGTCTATCTCAAGTGGCTCGCCGCGGCCTGCCACCGCTTCCAGCTTCATCGCCGGTTCGCCTTCGTAGGTTCTTTCCCGACAGGTACCCGTTAAAGCGCTGACGGCGTCGAGGAAACGTCCGGCACTTGTGGTTTCAGGGGTGTTTAATCCTCTTTCAAGCTGCTGGAGGACGACGTCCAGCTCCTCTTCTCCGTTCGGGAAGTCGAGATTTAGTTCACGAAGGAGGCCGGGGAGGTCGTCGATTTCGCCGGTTTCGGCAAGAGGGTACAGAATTCCCGCGACCATCCTCCCCGGGTGTTTTGTCGCGAGGTCCCCTCCCGGCATATAAGCTCGGGTGAGAGACCCTCTTCTCTCCATTTCGTCTTCTGTCCCGGTTATTACTTCGCTGCCCCAGACTTTGCCATTTGACCCGTAGCCCACCCCGTCCATAACTAGACCAACGATCTCCGGTAACCCAGTCTCAGCCAGCAGGGAGCCGACGTGAGCCATATGGTGTTGAACGGGGGCGCTATCTCCGCTCATTTCCTTTGCCATCTGGCTGGTGAGAAAGTCGGGATGCAGGTCGTGGGCTATTAGGTCCGGTTCCTCGGTGCTCGTAAGTTTCAATAACCTACCCAAGGCATCTTCCAGGAAGTTTAAATCCTCCGGGCCTTCCGTGTCGCCGAGGTACTGTGACAGGTAAGCTTTTTGGTTGGTGTAAAGTCCGACGACGTTGTCCTGCTCCGCGCCCAGTGCAAGGATCGGTCCGTCCCCCAGATCGACCTCGATCGGTTCCGGCACCCAGCCCCGGGACCTCCTGATAAACTTGCGCCTTTCCCCTGAAAAGCGAACCACCGAATCATCTATTCTGGAGACGATTTTCCTGTCGTGGAGCAAGAAAGAATCGGCGATTCCCTTCAGTTCGTCCCGTATGGAGTCATTTTCTATCAGCATCGGTTCACCCGGAAGGTTTGCACTCGTCATCACCAGAGGAAATCCCAGTTCCGAGAACAGCAGGTGGTGTAATGCCGTGTAGGGCAACATGACGCCGACGTTATGCAGGCCGGGGGCAATTTCGTCCGAAATCCAGTCCCTGTTGCTCCGTTCGAGCAAAGTGATCGGGCGTCGGGGGCCGGTTAAAACTTCGAACTCGGACTTGTTATATATCAGGTTTCTCTGGACCATTTCCTCAGTGGCCATGAGGGCAAAGGGCTGGCTTGATCTGCCCAATTTCTTTCTTAGTAGCTTGACCGTTTCGGAGTTGCTCGCGTCACAGGCCAGATGGGTTCCACCGAGCCCCTTTATGGCAACTATCTCTCCTTTACCTAATTTACGGGCGGCAGCTCGTATCGGCTCATCGGTGTTCCTTTTACCGGCCCCGGGGTCCTCAAGCCATAGCTGCGGTCCGCATTCCGGGCAGGCTATAGTCTGTGCGTGGTAACGGCGATCCCCGGGGTCCGTGTATTCGGTTCGACAGTCGTCGCACATGGGGAAATCGTCCATGGAAGTCCGGTCCCGGTCGTACGGCAACTCGCGGATGACGGAAAACCGGGGCCCGCAGTTGACGCACGAAGTAGCCCAGTAACCGCTGTAGCGCGTCTCGCCGAAGACGTCCTCCAGGCAATCCTCACAGGTCGCGATATCGGGGGGTATCGTTCCGGAACCGGAAGAACCGGAACTGGATTTTACGATTTTGAACTCCTCGAGCTCGGGGTCGATTTCCACGTCCTTGCTTTCGACTTGTTCGATTTGAGCAAGGGGCGGATTCTTTTCCTGCAGATCCCTGAGGAAACTTTCGACCTGGCTATTTTCGCCCTGGAGAAATACTTTGACACCCGCGTCGCCGAGGTTCTTTACCCAGCCAAGCAGGTCGTTGTCCGTGGCAATACGGTAGATAAAGGGTCGAAATCCAACTGCCTGCACTACCCCATTTACAGTTATTTCGCGTGCAACCTTTTTACTCATTCTCTTCCTCGTCCTTTACAGTAAGGCTTCTGATTGCCAGTTCGTTTCCCTTGATTATATCCACGCTGCTGCCGCACTCGGGGCAGGATAAAACCGGAACGGAGAAATGGAGAGAGAAATCGTCTTCGTAATCTACTTCACCCTGGAAACCGCAGTCCTCGCACCGGACCAGTATCGGGACGTCTTCGTAACGGAGTTCCGATCCCTCCAGCAGCGTTCCCTCAGTCACGATCTTGAAAGCCTGAGTTAGTGCTTCCCTTGAAATTACCTGCAGTTCGCCGATTTCAAGGTGAACTATCTCGGCACTTGAGAGCTTATCCTCATTTACCTGGTCCAGTAAAGTATTTATCAGTTCTTCTGCAATGGAATACTCGTGCATAATTGGCTATTAGAATCTAAATAGAATCCAGTTCCAGTGCTTCAACCAGTTCATCTATTCCCCTGTCTTTAGTTATAGAGGTAAAAATCACCCTGCCGTGTGGGTTGATCTCCTCGTAATCCTTTTTCGGTACTTCCGGGTCCACGTCGATCGCCTCGGCGAGGTCAACCTTGTTAATGACGACAATGTCGGACTGGGAAAATATTTTCGGGTGCTTCCTTACCATGTCCTCGCCCTCCGTCACGGATATTACGACTACGTCCCTGTCGGTACCCAGGGGAAAATCGGCCGGACAGACCAGGTTGCCCACGTTCTCGACGAAAAGAAGATCCAGTTCCTCGAGCGGCATGCTTTCCAGCGAGTGGTCGACCAGGTGGGGATCAAGGTGGCAGTCCGAGTGCGTATTTAGGTTATAGGCTTCGATGCCGGAATCCTGAAACCTATCGTAATCGTCGGTTCCCGCAACGTCTCCAGCCACGGCACCCATCCTGTAATCTTCCTTGATCTTCTGGTGAATCGCTACTATCAGCGCAGTCTTGCCGCTACCGATTGCTCCCATTACGTTTATTGCATAGACTCCATGCTGCTTTAATTTATCTTCGTTCTTTTTTGCCAGTTCTTTCTGCTTGGCAAGGATGTCTCCGTCTTCCAGGTTGATGTCGTGCATACTTACCTCCCTGTATTAGTGAAATGATATGATGTCGGACTTCCGTTTCAAGAATTTACCTTTTCGGTGGAAAACTAGCAAAACAGGGAGTATAAATTAAATGAGTTATTTATTAGGAATTAATTCGATTAATTTAAATTGTGGAGGTGGGGTATGAGTTATCGATCCTATTTAAGTATTTCGTTGATACTTTTATTCTTAATTGGTTCTGGCCTC
>CAZNVA010000084.1:0-6168 GCA_964576335.1 uncultured Thermotogae bacterium
TTTTTCTGGTCCGATTTTCCCACTGGAAGCAGGGAAATCAACCTGTATTTTTTGGGAAGGTCCAGAGCGGTTCTCGCTTCCTTTTCGACGGATTTCCTCGCCTCTTCTATATCGAAAAGACCAATCCAGTAAGAAGCCAGGCCCAGACTGTAGGCCGCAAGTGCCATGTTCTGGGTCGCTACGGCCCCCGCTTCGATGTAGTGGTCCGGGTCCTCTTCCTGATCGACCGCGACGGCAAAAATCACCGGAGCCTCTTCCAGGCCCTCCCGGAAGAGCGTAATTTTTCCAGCTATTTCGTACAGCTCTTCCTTTAATTCTTCATCCTGAATGACGACTAGCTTCCAGGGCTGTAAATTTGCGAAGGAAGGGGCCCAGCGCCCTGCCTCCAGAATCGATTCTATCGCGTCCTCTCCGACCTCTTCGTCCCTGAATCGAAATTTACTTCTGCGCTCCCTGATTGCCTCCAGAACGGTATTGTTTTGCATCTCTACCTCCCATTATCTTGATTTGTAAATCATATATTGGATTCGGAAAACGAAACAAAACTTATCGTAAGTTTAGCGAAAAGATGGAATTATTCCAGTTATTTAATGAAATTTTTAAATACTGTAACTGCCTTTCTCGAGCTTCGGCAATTTTACGGTTGTCAGAAAAAAAGCTGTTTGTTATCATAAGTGCAAGCATCGAGTTCCGTCCGGGGGAAGCATTTTAGGTTTATAATCAAGGAACTCTTTTCTTAAATACTTAAAACCGTAATGAGAGGATTACTGGATGGAAAATACCGAAAACGATAATTACCGTATATCATATTCGCCTCACGTACATTCAGGGACTAAAACTTCCGAAGTGATGCGGGGAGTTGCACTTGCTTTGCTGCCGGCGGTCGGAGCTGCGATCTACTATTTCCGCCTGGATGCAGCTCTTCTCCTGCTCACGACGATATTGACAAGTCTTGCCTCCGAAGCCATTATCCAGAAGATTCTGGGGAAGGAAGTTGACCTGTCGAACTACAGCGCTCTTGTAACAGGAATTCTGATTGCTCTCGTATTGCCGCCGGAAATTCCGCTCTACGCTGCCGGACTCGGCAGCGTGTTTGCCATCGTGATAGGCAAACAGCTTTTTGGGGGGCTCGGCAAAAACATCTTTAACCCGGCCCTGATCGGCAGAGCGTTTTTGGTTTCTGCGTATCCCGTTCTCATGACTACATGGACCAAACCGACGGGATTCGATGCCGTGACGTCCGCAACTCCTCTGGCTGCCGAAAAGTTCGATAACGTGGTTACTCCGTTCAGCAGGTTGTTTTTCGGCAATATATCCGGATCGCTCGGGGAGACTTCGGCTCTGGCTCTCCTGATTGGCGGTGCTTACCTGCTCTGGAAAGGGTACATGGACTGGCGGATCCCCGTTGCGGCTTTTGCCGCCCTGATCGCGCTTTCCGGACTCCTCTGGGGGATTAACCCGGCGGAATATGCTTCTCCGGTTTTTCACGTCCTGGCCGGGGGGTTTATGATCGGAGCAATCTACATGGCTACGGATCCGACAACTTCTCCCGTAACCAAGGGTGGAAGGTGGATCTTCGGAGCCGGCGTCGGGATCATCACCATAGTTATTCGAACCTGGGGCGGGTATCCGGAAGGTGTCATGTACTCTATTCTTTTGATGAACGCGTTCCGACCGTTAATTGACAGGTTTACTACCCCGACTCCGCTCGGCGGTGGTCAGGAATGAACAAACTAGCAAAAATGGTCTTAACTCTGACCGTCCTTGGGCTGATAAGCGGGATCGCCCTGTCGATGGTTTCTAACTATACTGACCCGCTCATAAGGCAGAATAAACAGGAAGCGCTGCGAGAGGCGGTATATTACGTGGTTCAGCCGACCGAGTCCTATCAGGAGGAGACGCGGGAAGGAAAGGTTATTTACAAAGCTTATGATTCCTCCGACGAGCTGATCGGTTATGCCTTTACCGCCAGTGGCGGTGGTTACCAGGGAACCATTCGGCTTATGGTCGGGGTAGGGCCGAACCTGAATCGGATCAAGGGAATTCAAATCCTGGAATCCAGCGAAACTCCGGGTCTCGGTGGCAAAATTAGGGGGGAACCTTTTAAGAATCAGTTCCGGGGGCTTCAGGTCGAACGCGAGGTTGGACTCGTTAAATCGGCAGAGCCCGAAAAGGGTGAGATCCAGGCGATTACCGGTGCGACAATCTCATCTCGTGCCGTGGTCAATATAATTAACAAAGGACTTGACCGAGTTCGAAGCGTTCTAAGCAAGGGTGAGTGAGATGATCAAGGACTTCGTCAAAGGTATCTGGAGGGAGAACCCGGTTTTCGTTCAGGTGCTGGGTATGTGTCCCACGCTTGCCGTAACTACCTCCCTGATAAACGGGCTTTCGATGGGCCTGGCCACTACTTTCGTGCTGGTAGCTTCGGGGCTGGCCATTTCCGCACTGAGAAAGCTAATTCCCGATCAGGTCCGAATAGCGAGCTTTATGATTATTATTGCCTCGTTCGTCACCGTGGTTAAGCTACTTTTCGAAGCTCACATACCGGAGATCAGCAGTCAGCTCGGACCTTATCTTCCCTTAATAGTCACGAATTGCATAATTCTCGGCCGGCAGGAAGCTTTTGCTTCAAAAGAGCCGGTAGGACGTAGTTTGCTGGATTCACTCGGTATGGGGATTGGGTTCGTATTTGCTCTGGTAGTACTGGGGGGCGTCAGGGAGCTGTTCTACCAGGGAACGATCGGCGGTTTTGAGGTGCTGGGTTCCTGGTACAAGTCCATGGTAATTATGGTACAGCCAGCCGGTGCTTTTATAAGTTTGAGTTTGCTGGTTGCTCTCTTCCATAAGCTTTCGGGGAGTGAATAAGAATGGGCCTTTTCTTTATCTTCGTCGCAATTGTCTTAACTCAGAACTTCGTTCTGCACTACTTCCTCGGTATATGTCCGTTCCTTGGCGTTTCGGACGAAATGGAAGGGGCGTTTGGCATGGGAATAGCGACGACCTTCGTGATGACCCTGACGGCGATAATTACCTGGAACATCAATACTTTCATTCTCAAAGCATTCAACGTAGAATTTCTCGAATACGTCTCCTTTATTCTCGTAATTGCTTCGCTCGTCCAGTTAGTCGAAATGTTTTTGAAGAAGTATTTGCCGGAGCTATACGAGACTCTAGGGATTTACTTGCCCCTGATTACGACCAACTGCGCGGTTCTGGGGCTGGCTTTATTTATGGTTTTGCGCGAGTACAATTTTGTAGAATCCGCCGTATTCGGTTTCGGTGCCGGAGTCGGCTTCACTCTTGCCCTGGTAGTCATGGCGGGGATAAGAGGGGAGATAAATGAAGAAGACATTCCCGAGCCCTTCCGAGGAACCGGAATAACGCTGCTTGTCGCGGGTTTGCTGGCACTGGCATTCATGGGGTTTTCCGGATTGGTTCCCACTTAGGTGAGATTTTATGTTTGGACCGGTCGTAATAATATCGGCTTCGACGATGGCTGGCCTGGGGCTCCTTTTTGCCGGGTTACTCGGTTTTGCCCACACTAAGTTAAAGGTAGAGGAGGACCCCGAGGTAGCCGAGATCGAAGATGTTTTGCCGGGCTTGGACTGTGGCGCCTGCGGTTATCCGGGCTGCCAGCAGATGGCAAAAGCAGTTGCTAGAGGAGAAGCTCCACCGGATAGCTGTGTTCCCGGTGGCGAAGAAGTAGCAGAACAGGTCGCGGATATACTGGGCGTTGAGATTGCCGCGGAACCCGGAAAGGCCAAGCTGGCGGTAGTTCACTGTGGTGCGGGAACCGAAGAAAAAAAACGCACCGGCGAGTACGAAGGCGTGGAATCCTGCCGAACTGCCGAACTGACGACCGGTGGCGACTTGAAGTGTGAGTACGGTTGCCTTGGTTACGGGGACTGTGCCGAAGCGTGCCCGTTTGACGCAATCGAAATGGAGGACGGGTTGCCCGTCGTGGATCCCGATGCCTGCACGGCGTGCGGAACCTGCGTTGAGGTCTGCCCCCGGGACATTATAACCATTGAAGAGGTCGACCTCGCCGGAGATTTCGTCAAGGTGGCATGTAACTCAGAGGACGATGGAACGGTTATCCGGGAGAAGTGTGAGGTAGGGTGCATCAGCTGTGGTCTCTGTGAAAAGATGGGGCCGGAAGGTGTCTTTGCGGTCGAAGATAATCTATCCCGAATGGATTACTCGGAAGTCGGCGAGGATGCCGATTTCGATACTATAATCGATAAATGTCCTCCGGGCTGCATTGTTCGGTTCCAGGGCCCTGAAGGTTCCTCCGATTCTTAAATTTCCAACCCCTCGAGTACGGTCATGAGTAGAGAGGTCAAAGTAAAAGAAGGGTTAGTCACCGACAGGCGGAACGGAAGCGTCACCGTTGCCGTTTTTGACGACCTGGATTGTGACGATTGTGACGGGACCTGCGGAAGTTCAGTTGATTCTTTTGAAGTTACTGCTCGCGACCCCGTGGGAGTGGATAAAGGTGACCGTGTCGAAGTTGAGATCCAGCCACGGAGCTTTGGGAAAGTTGCTCTGATAGTATTTGGGATTCCCGCCGCGGCCTTGATGGGCGGGCTCGGTCTTGGTTCTCTATTCAGTCGGATTTTTTGGTCCGGAGGGTATTCGGTTGCTCTGCAGGGAGCTACGGCCGGCGGGCTTTTCCTCATTAGCCTGGTCGGTCTGGTAGCTTACGACCGGAGGCTGGCTGCCACCAGTTCCGATCGAGCCGAAATAACAGAACTGCTCGAAAAGAAATGCAACCTGGAAATAGGTTCCCTCTAAGCTACCGAAAAAAAAGGTCCTAATCCTCTTCCTCTTCCAGCTGGTTTATTTCCCCCTTACCCTGGACGATCCATTGCACCAGTGGAATCTCGCTCGGACAGACGTAGGTGCAAGAACCGCATTCACAGCAGGCAGTTGCGTCCAGTTCCCTGGCTTGTTCCACGTCTCCTGATTTAACGCTCTTGTAAATTGAAGTCGGCAGCAGACCGGCAGGGCATACGTCCACGCACTTCCCGCATCGTATACAGGGCGAAGCTTCCCGCTTTACGGCAGCTTCCTCGTCAAGCGCCAGTACTCCGGAAGTGCTTTTTACTATCGGGCTTTCCCTGTTTGGTTGAGTATCCCCCATCATCGGCCCACCGTCTATGAGCTTGGCCGGTTTGCCTTTCTGGAAACCGCCGAGCTGGTCCAGCAGGTCCTCCCAGGAAGTACCGATGCGTACCCGGTAATTTCCGGGCCGGTTTATTTTGCCCGTCGCGGTGACCACTCTTTCGGTTAAAGGTTTACCCTCACGTACTGCGTCCCAGATCGCCTTGATCGTTCCGACGTTCTGGACGACGATACCAACGTCAAGCGGTAATCCGTCCAGCGGCACCTCGCGACCGGTTAGAGCTTTTATTAGCGTTTTTTCCCAGCCCTGAGGGTACTTGGTCGGGAGTTCGACTACGTCGACCTCTCCCTCCGTACTGGATTCTAAAGCAGCGGCCGCTTCGTGTTTGTTGTCCTCGACGCCGAAGTATACTTTATCGACGCCCAGCAAATCCGCCACAAGTCGAGTTCCTTTTACCAGTAACTCCGGTTCTTCCAGCATCAGCCGGTAGTCAGCCGTCAGGTAAGGTTCGCATTCGGCTCCGTTTATGATCAGGGTATCTATCTCCGTGTCCTCCGGCGGGCTCAACTTTACGTGGGTGGGAAAGGCGGCACCGCCCATCCCGACGATTCCGGCTTCCTGGATTGCCTCGATTATTTCCTCTCCGGAAAGCTTCTCCGGATTCCTCCTGGTAAACTCCATGGACGAGTCTTCTCCGTCCGGTTCTATCTGGATTCCGGTAACTTCGCTCCCGGAAGGGTGGGGAAAGGGGCCAATCTTCTTGACTTCGCCTGAAGTCGGGGCGTGAACCGGGCTGGAAACGAACCCCTGGGCTTCCCCGATCTTCTGACCTTTTTTAACCACATCACCCTGTTCTACCACCGGCTTTGCCGGTGCGCCCAGGTGCTGACTCAGGGGGACGATCAGGTCCCGATTCGGAGTAATTTCTTCAATGGGTTCATCCTTCGTTAGTTTATTATCCGGAGGATGAATTCCGCCCGAGAAAGTCCGGCTAGCTGTGACTGAACTCAATTAAGGGTCACCTCCAGCTTCCCGCTGTC
>CAZNVA010000085.1:0-6071 GCA_964576335.1 uncultured Thermotogae bacterium
AAAAAACCGGGTGAGCGGAATGAACCTTACGGATAAAAGAGACGAACTGCTGGAGGAGAACCTCTGCGATCGCTGCCTTGGCAGGCAATTCGGGGATCTCGGTCACGGTCTGGAGAACTATGAAAGGGGGATGATCGCCAGGGACCTGGAGCTGGTGGACGAAAGCTCCTTTGTGGAGGAAAACGTGCCGGAGGGCGAACACCGCGAGGGCGACTGCTCTCTCTGCGAGGGCCTTTTCGCAGATCTGGACCGCTACGTAGAGATGGTCGAGAATAAACTCAGTTCCTACGAGCTGGATACCGTAGTCGTCGGAACCAGGGTGCCGCGTCGGATAGAAAAGCGGCAGGAGCAAATCTGGGAGAATTATGGGGATAGGTATGCAAGACCGATTAAATCCGAGTTAAACCGTATCGTTGGCCGAAGAGTCCAGAAGGACCTCGGCCTGGAGGCTGACTTCGAGCGTCCCGACGCCAACCCCGTGCTGGACCTGGAAAACGACCGGGTCGAACTGCAGGTAAACTCCCTGCTAATTTACGGGCAGTACGATAAGTACGTCAGGGGTATACCTCAGACGGTATGGCACTGCAAGGAATGTGGCGGACGGGGCTGTGCGGAGTGCAATTATACCGGGAAGAAGTACGAGGAATCCGTCCAGGAAATCATTCAAGCACCCTTTATCGATGCTTCTCGAGCCAAGGACGTCAGCTTTCACGGAGCCGGCAGGGAGGACGTGGACGCTCGTTGCTTTGGCAGGCGGGAGTTCGTTCTGGAACTGAAACGGCCGAAAAACCGGAACCTGGAACTGGGACGGATTGCAAAAAAACTGAACGAATCCCAGGACAGCGTGGAAGTATTCCGGATAAGCCGGACCGAAAAGGACCGGGTGGAAGAGGTCAAGACGGAGGATTCGGACAAGTCCTATCTGGCAATCGTGGAACTTTCCGAAAAACTAAAGAACCTGGATACGGAAAAGCTGGAAGAGATTCCGGGACTGGTGGAGCAGCGGACTCCGGAACGGGTCTCGCACCGGCGGGCCGACAAGGTGAGACGACGAAGAGTTTACTGGCTGCGGCCGGAAAAGCTGGGCGAGTCCAGGCTGGAACTTACCCTGAAAACGGAGGCGGGCACCTACGTAAAGGAGTTGATTTCCGGCGACGGAGGGAGAACGAAACCGAGCGTGGCGGAAAAGCTCGGTTGCGAGGCCCGCTGTACCAGGTTGGACGTCCTGGAGATCTACCGGAAATAGCCGATCGTGGCTCTTTCCCGTTCTCGTTAGAAGTCCACGCCGAGCGTAACTATCTCAAAGGGGTCGAACTCGTATTTCAGCGACCCGTTTTCCGCTTCGAGTTCCTTTCGTTCGTCCTCGATCAGGTTTAAGGTCTTGACCGCTTTCGGGGAGAAACCGAAGTCGATATCGACCTTTCGTTTCCTGCCCCAGGCTTCGTAGAGACGAATCACCAGCCGCCTTTCGGAGTCCTCGGCCAGCTTAACGGACTCGACGATCGTCCCGCGGTCGTCCGTCTTAATTAAGGACGGTATCCGGACGAAATCATTTACCTCACCCGTCTCCGTGGTCGAGTTCAGGTCGTAAGCAGCTTCGATAACTCCACTTTCCTGGAAATCGCCCGAATGCGGCAGGAAGGAATAAGTGAACTCGTGCCTGCCCATGTCCGCTTCGGGGTCCGGCCACTTTGGTGCCCTGAGCAGGCTCAATCCGATTACGGTTTTATCTACGTTGACCCCGTACTTTCCATCGTTTAGCAGGGCGGCACCGTAGCCGTATTCCGATACGTCGACCCATTTCTGGTGGGGGACCTCGAACTTTGCCTCGTCCCAGCTCGTATTTTCGTGGGTTGACCTGTCGAAGTGGCCAAACTGGACCTCGTAATTGGCCTGCCGCGTTCTTACGTCCACCGGAAACAGTGCCTTTAATAGTACTTTTTCTTCGTGCCAGCTTACTTCGGTATCGAAGTCAATTCTCCTGGAATCACGATAGAGCTTTATCCGCTGGACGATTTCGGAATCTCCGAAGGACCTGGTCTGTTTCAGGATTCCCCGGACCGGACCGGATTCCAGCTCCGTACTCCGTTCCGGATGGGGTAATTCGTCCCCGTTCTCGTAAATATCCTCCTCGAGCTCCCAGGCCTGATACTCGGTCGGCACGTCCCTGTAAGCGACGAGGCGGTTGGCGGTTCCCGAAACAACCTCCCTGTCGGCCTCCTTGTCGTAAATTGATTTGATCTCTCCCCGGGGGGTCAGGTCCAGGGCAATCTTTTCGTTTTCGAGCCCCCTTTTCGAAACTTCAATTGGGTTATCGATTTGCTTTGCACTGGATTCGATCGCGAAGGATTTCCCGCCCATTGCCGGCAGATCTTCTGCAGCCAGAAGGGTCTTACCGTCGTGGGCTCTTTGAGCCGGAACTTCTTCCCCGTTTCTGGTTTTCCCTGTAAGCACTTCTCCCGCCGGGCCGGTAACTTCCGTCTCCACAACCCGGTCCATCTTCCAGGGCAGCGAGTTGGAGACGAAGACGTGGCTGGCGTCCTCCCCTATCGGCAGGACCGTTTTCTTTGCTTCCTCCAGCAGTCGTTCGCAGTCCTCGCTGATTTCTCCGTAGTCCCTTTTCGTGTCGGCGTAGACGTCCCTGATTGAGGACCCGGGCAGAATGTCGTGGAACTGGTTGAACAGGTAGGCCTTCCAGATAGTTTCCAGCTCCTCGCCGGGATAGTCGTAGTTTTCGTCCTTTATCGCTGCAAGTACTGACCAGAACTCGGTTTCCCGCAGCCGAAATTCCAGTCGCCGGTTCTGTCGTTTTACCTCCCCCTGAGTGGTGAAAGTTCCCCGGTGTCGCTCGAGGTAGAGCTCGCCGTACCAGTCCGCGAAATCCGTGCTGGCCTCTTTCAGGTCGGCAAAAAACTGCTTTAGCTGTCGGAACTCGAGCTCCGGGGCGGGATCCATTTCCCCGATTTTCTCTACGTCCTCGATCATTTCCCGGTTCGGGCCACCACCACCATCTCCCCAGCCGATCAGGTAGGCGGCTTCGTCATGTCTCTCCCGTTCACTGTAGTCCTTTGCGGATTTTACTATCTCTTCCATACCGTTGCCGAGGCTCATTCCGTTGTAAGTGTCCGCGGGAGGGAAATGGGCCAGCACCTTTGAGCCGTCTATGCCCTCCCAGTTAAAGCTGTGATGGGGAAACTCGTTTTCTTCGTTCCAGCTCAGCTTGTGGGTAAAGAAGTAGGGGCAGTCGGCCGCGTTTGCGATTCCCGGGAGACCGGCCGGAAAACCGAATGCGTCGGGAAGAAAGGTGATCTCCGGGTCGACGTCAAAGTTTTGGCGAAAGTAGCGTTTGCCGTAGAGAAACTGCCGTGCCAGGGGCTCGGCGCCGCTGATATTTACGTCGCTTTCCACCCACGTGCCGCCGACCGGTTCCCAGGCCCCCGACTCGATTAGCTTGCTTATCCGCTCGTATAGTTCCGGGTAGTGGTTGCGGATGAACTCGTAAAGTGCCGGCTGAGAGAACAAAAACCTGTAACCGGGATACTTCTCCAGCAACCTCGTGGCAGTGGAAGACGTTCGGCCGGATTTCCTTATCGTTTCGCTCCAGGGCCAGAGCCAGGCGGCATCGAGGTGAGCGTGGCCCGTTACCGAGAGCTTAAAGTCAGAGATTTCGGAAGTAAGCTCCTTGAGCGGTTTCAGGGGTTTCTGTGCTCGCCTTGCCCCTTCGATCAATTCCGTCTCGTTCTCGTACCCGAAAGGGAACATGTGGCTGGCTTCGTTGAGACCGTCGAGGATCTTTCGGCCCTGGGGGTTCTCCTCACCGAGGGACTTTCTCAGATCGTTAAGCAGCCGAAACTCGCGGTAGAAGTCCTTTACGGGACCCCTTTCGCTAAATATTTCCGCGGTTTCCAGCTGAAAACGATCGAGCTCGAGCCCACCCCAGAACAGGGTCGTTCCGGCTTCAATAAGGAGGTCGAACTCCTCTCCCGGTACGGCACTTTCGCTTAACAGCAACGAGTCATGCCCCTGATCGAAGGCCTTCCACGGTTTGTTGTTGCGGTAGGAGAGGCATTCCAGGGAAGGGCGCCCCTGGAGCGGACTGTTTTCGGCCTGCTCCGTCGGTTTGGCAACAAATCGGAAAAACACCGGTTCTCCCTCCAGCTCGTCCGGCAGGGTAATCTTTACTCTGAACCAGACGCTGTTACCGAGGGATAGTTCCTCTGCTCTTTTTCCGCCCCGGTAAAGGGAGGCGTCAGCCTTTTGCCTCTCTTCGGGCCGGTATTTCCTGTCCCTGAGCCAGGAAAAACCGGGAGCACATTTCTCGAATTCCTCGGGTGAAAGCTCCTGCGGCTTCTCAAAGCCCTGGGTTCTGTAGAAGTAAAGTTCTTCGACGTCTTCGTGTCCGACTTCTATCAGTTTTTTGACCCTGGATTGAGTATCCTCGACGCGTTTTTTCGGTCCTTTTTTCATTTTCGCCTCCTGGCGATTGCTAACCTCGTCTCAGAATAGAAGCACTGGTTTCTCTGCAGAGCTCGTTTGGCCACATCCCCGTTTTCTACTTTTTAACCCTGATTACGGGACCGGCATTGGCACGGACGAAATTTCCATAAAGCTTAATCCGGTTGCGCCCTCTTTTAAATCCCTGATTCAGGATTCCGGAATACGGCAATCATATCTTCATTAAGTTCGACTCAGGATTAGATTATCTCATCCGTTTTCTCCTTTCAACCGTATTCGAAACCATTCGATAAATAAAATAGTTTAAATATTAGGACGTTATTGCATATATAAAAAGGGATAACGTAAATTAAACATCCGGGTTGAAAGATCGAATGATCTACTTTAATATAGAATCGATTCGAAATGAAAAATTCAGTGACGATTCAGGACGTGGCTGAGACAGCGGGGGTGGCGGCTTCAACAGCTTCCGACGCTTTAAACGGTAAGTCGCACGTAGCCGAAGAAACCCGACTCAAGGTAGTTAGAGCAGCAGAGGAGCTTAATTACAAGCCGCATCCCGGGGCAAGGCACCTTTCGAGCGGCGTGGCGCAGCAGCTTGGCTTGTTTATTCCTGCTTCCCGCCGGCACGTATTTTCGTCCACCGGTTTTTTCAACAAGTTGATTCAAGGTATCCACGAAGCAGTGGACGGAACGGACTATAGCCTGTCGCTTCGGATGTCCGAAACCGAGTCCGACGCTAAGGGGAAACTCGAATCGATTCTGGACTCCCGCACCCTGGGCGGGTTGATTCTAACCCACCCAACGGAAAATTCCGATCTGATCGATATACTCGAGGATAGCGACTTGCCTTTCGTGGTTCTGGGCCGGCCAAAGCGGGAAGTTATTTACGTGGACAACGACAACGTGGAAGTGGGCGAGCTGGCGACGGACCATCTGATCAGCCATGGCCACGGCAGAGTTGCCTTCCTATCCGGGCCGTCCAAGTTTACCTATACCGAGGATCGGCTTAAGGGTTACCGGTCCGCTCTGGAAGCAAACGGACTGCCGTACGACGAAGAACTAGTCTGGAACTCCGAGCTCGTTGAATCGGCGGCCTACGAAGTGGTAAAGGAAAAAGCAAAGAAGTTCGATTTTAGCGGAATTTTCGTCGCGGGTGATGTTCAGGCAGTGGGAGCCGTACACGCTCTGAGGGATCTCGGAAAGCAGGTTCCCGACGACGTCTCGCTGGTTTCCGTCTGTAACAGCGAATTAACCAAACACTTTGAGCCTTCTATTACCACAGTTGATCTTCACGAGTACTGGCTCGGAAACTGGGCAGCAAATAGGTTGATTCAAGAGATTGAAGGAGGGGAGAGGGATAGGCCCAAGGTCGTAGTGCCCGGCGATCTCATCGTCAGAGAATCCTGTGGCTGCAAGGCCGAGAACGGGGACGAGTGTGACACTGAGGCCTGATACCCCCGCAATTGAAGTTAAGCCGATTAAATAATAGGAGGTTACCGAATGCTAAATGGAGCTATGTCGGAAAAAAAGTTCGCAACGCCGCCCGTACCGGATACGAAAAACGGGACGACCGTCTTTGAGCCCGACGGCAGGGGACCCGGAAACTGGGTTGG
>CAZNVA010000086.1:0-6027 GCA_964576335.1 uncultured Thermotogae bacterium
GACTACAGGGGCGAGACCCCCCGGAGGATATCCGTCGAATCGGGAGAAATCGAGGTCGAACTGGAGAAAAACGGCTACTGGAGCTGGCAAAGGGAAATACGACTCTACCCCGGCGAAGCCAGGACCATCGAAGCCAGACTGGAATCAGAAACCGAGGCCGGACCCGGTTTTGAACTGGACGTCCCCGTGGGGATTGGTCTAAACGCGGGAGGGATCCTGGGTACTTCACCCTCCTTCGGCGGGGACCTATCTTTCAGTAACTGGATAATTGGCGGCTCGCTCAGGTTGACCGGTTCCCCCGACCTGCCAGAAAATATCAACTGGAAAAAGGAAGAATATCGGGGAGAAGAATTGAACTACGGCCCGGAAACCGAAGTTTATTCCGGTTATCGGCTCAACTTATTCGACTGGCTGGATCTCGAGGTCGGAGCCGGAGTTGCCGTCCAGATGCAGGCACGGCTCGAGCAACTCAATGTTGATTCCAGCCAAAATAAAATTGAACCACTGGTCGACGTATTCCGCAAAGCTCAGCGGATATACGAATTTCATCCAACCTTTTACGGAGGACTTTCTCTGAAACCTCAAAGCTTCTCAGTTCAACTCACTTATCACTCCCGCCGCGGTCCGGTTCTCGGATTTGGCTACCGTTTTTAATAAAAAGTTAACATTTGATTAATATCTTTTTAGTAAATGGACAAGAAAGTACTGATTGTGGACGATGACGAAGAACTAGTCGACTTCCTGGAGGATTACCTGGAAAAGGACGGCTACGAGGTTACGGGTACCCACGACGGGAAATCGGCCCTGAAGCTCTTCCGCAAAAGGGAGTACGGCCTTATAGTCCTCGACCTCATGTTACCCGAAATGGACGGTTACAACGTCTGCAAGAGGATGAGAAGGGAATCGGACGTACCAATAATCATGCTTACCGCGAGGACAACTGAGGAGGAAAAGATAAAGGGGCTCGACCTCGGAGCGGACGACTACGTAACCAAACCATTCAGCCCGGGAGAACTATTGGCGAGAATAAGGGCAAACCTACGCAGGGTAGACGAAGAAGAGGACAAAGAATTGACGTTCGGGGAGGTTACAATAAACTTTCCCAGGAAAGAAGTTCTGATTGATAACGAATCAGCCGAGCTGACCCCGACCGAATTCGACATCATTGCCGCCCTGGCCAGACAGCCGAACAGGGTTTTTTCCCGCACACAGTTAATCCACGAAGCCTTTGGGTACGGCTACGAAAGCTTTGAAAGGACGATCGACGTTCATATAAAGCACATCAGGGACAAGATCGAACCGGACCCCGGCGACCCAACTTACCTGCAAACCGAGTTCGGTATGGGTTATAAATTTACACCTCAGGGAGATGAGGCTGAAGAATAAGGACGTTTCGGAAACCGATAACAACCGTTCTTAACTTTTCATTTTCGACGAAAACCGGAAAAACGATCAACGGAATGGTAACCTACCCGATGCAAGATTTTATCTCCCCTGGTCGCAGTAATAGTGGGTGAAAGAATGATTTACAGCCTGCGCTGGAAGCTATTAATCGGTGTCATTCTCGTCGTCGCACTCGCCATTGGAACCGTAGGGTACGTAGCCACAAGAACCACGAGACGGGAATTCGACCGCTACATCAGTCAGGACAAAGCACTAAAGTACCAGCGACTAGCTCTGACCCTATCAAGTTATTACGAAGAGACGGGTAGCTGGAAAGGGGTGCAGAGCTTAATCGACAAGATCAAGCGGACTTACAGCAGCGAAATCATAATTACCAGCGATACGGGCACGATAGTTGGCAACTCAGCGAAAGGGTTAACGAACAATTCCGCCTCAGGAGAGCTTGGGTTGAAAATCGCCACGCTCGGAAACGGTAGTAATCCGTCCGGCTTCCTTTACCTCAAGAACCGAAAACGCTCCGGTATAGAAGAAATCTTTCTATCCTCCGTGGATAGGGCAATTATCCTGGCAGTGGTAATCTCGATTATTACGGCCGTTGCCTTCATCCTTTACTATTCCAAAAGGACTCTCGGTCCAATCCAGAAGCTGACGTCGGCAGCAGAAAACATTCAGAAGGGGAAGCTGGATCAGGAGGTAAAGGTAAAATCGAGGGACGAAGTTGGCAAGCTGGCTTCTACTTTCAATGCAATGGCAAAAGAACTGAGAAAGCAGGAAAGGCTGAGAAAAAACATGGTAAGTGACGTGGCTCACGAGCTCCGGAGCCCCTTAACCAAATCACACGGCTACCTGGAAGCAATTAAGGAAGGAGCCATGGAGCCAAATGACAGGATGATCGACGCGCTCTACAGGAATTCAAAAACGCTGAAGCGGCTGGTAGATGATCTCCACGACCTCAGTCAGGCCGAGGCGGGTCAACTGGACCTGGAAAAGGAGCCGGTATTGCTTGACGACCTGATGAGCGCAACGCGGGAATCCCTCGAATTCAAGCTCGAGGAAAAAGAAATAGATTTAAACGTTGAACTTCCGGAGGAAGTCCTTGTTTACGTTGACCCGGGTAGAATCCAGCAGGTTCTCCGTAATTTGATCGATAACGCTATTAACTACAGCGAGCGGGGCGACAAGATAAGTATAACTGCCGAGACCCGTGAAGGCGATGTCAGGATAAGCGTCAAAGATAATGGGCTGGGCATTCCGGAAAAGGACCTACCCCACGTCTTTGATCGGTTCTATCGGGTGGACAATTCGAGGTCCAGGGAAACGGGAGGCTCCGGTCTCGGTTTGACTATTGCAAAGGAGATCGTGGAAGCGCACGGCGGAAGAATTGACGTAACCAGTTCGGAAGGAGGGGGTACGGAGTTCACTTTTACCCTCCCGCGGAACTGATCCCGTCATCAAATTACGAAGTCCGATTTACATTTTAACAATAAGCACGCAAAACTGGGGGTATAGCATGATGCCTAGTGTAACACCGGAGACAAAATACTTCGAAAGGGAAGCGAAAATCTGCCTGTTAACGATAACATTCTCTCTGTTAATTGCTATCCCCGTAAAGAGCGAGGAAATAGTGGCCAGGGTCAACGGGGAAAAAATCACTCGAGAAGAACTATCCGAGAGAGCAAGAGTCGACCACCTATTTATGACGCTCCGGGGGGCGCCACTTTTTGCCGAATTTTTGATGGAGACCGATCGGGGACAGTCCGTATTAAACCATTACAGGGGCTACGTCCTGGACCGAGTGATCGAGGACACTATTATCATCCAGAAAGCGGAAGAGATCGGAATCGACGTATCGGAAGAGGAAATTAAAAAAAGGCTGAACGAAATCATAGAAGCGACGGAGGACGTGGGAAATAGAGATGAGCTCCTGAATGATCTAAAAAGGGACGGACGCGACCTCAACGACCTAAAAAAAGAAATTTATAGAAGAATAACAAGGGAAAAGCTGCGACGGAAGGTAGTAGAGGACGTCGAAGTATCCACGAAAGATATTGAGGAATTCTACGAAGAAAACCGAAAAACTTTTCGCGACGCGAGGGATAGAATCCAGCCTCTCGAAGAAGTCCGTGATTTGATCCGTGAGAGGTTAATCGGAAGAAAGAGGAGTGAAGCCTGGCAAAAGTGGCTTTCAGACGTCAGGAAAGAGGCAGAGGTAGCAAGGTACCTCAACCAGCAGGCACAATGATGGGAGCTTATTTATCTCAGCACTGCTCCAGAGTCTCCCTCATCGGCCAGCATCATTGAAAGAAGGCGGGCTATCTTCCTAACACTACAACCGTTTCCACCCTCTCTCTAAATGTTAATTTTTCTTTAATTTATTTCTTCTGGCTGTACTGTGACCTCGTATTCCCGTTTCATAGGTGTTTTTAAGTTACCTGGTTCCAAAAAACCATCAGTTACTTTAATAATATCTTAAAACCATACCTTTAATTTTTTCTTGAAAATCAGAAGTTCTGGTTCGAAAAGGTCTTTTAATCTCATCAATTCTGGAGGTGAACCATGGAAGTTGAATTCAGGGTAGAGTCCGACCATCTTGGCTGGGATGATCCAGGCATTGAGCCGGCCATTGATGAATATACCAATCCAATCTGGCCCTTCGGCAGAAGAGAGAAGGCCCAAGAAAAACTGGAGGAAAGGCAGGACGAACTTCTGGAAAAACACGGAATAGATAAGGACAGACAGCTTGGTATTACAGTTCTTAAGGTAGACGGCGTGGATACGGAAGAAGAGGCCTGGGACAAGATAAAATCCTTCCAGGAAGATTTAAGACAGTACTATCAGGACGAACTGGACACGGATGCCCCAATAGAGATTTCACTGAGAGAGCGTTCGACAGTAGGGCAGTAGAAAAGTCAAAGAGGACTGAACCAGGGAGGTTTCCGTGGAAATTCTGAACAAAGTACCCTTTATTGGAGACACAGAGGGGGAGTCCAGCGAGCAGGGCAGGGTAAGGCTGCTGGGAAAGCTGGACGACGCTGACGGCTTCGCGCCGGAAGATTTCAACCAGGTTGTCCGGGCGGCGGTCGATCGTATGGACCGGAACCAGGAAGGAGAAAAGGTCGTACTGGAAGACGAGCTAAGAAGCGACTACGACCAGGAAGACCTGTACGATAGACACCTATCTTACCGAATCAAGGTCGGAAATAGCGACATAAAGGGGAACAGGGATGACAATATCGTCGAAGGGACGACCTTTAAGGTCATCCTGAGAGCCCAGCCATCCCGAGCGATAGAAATAAACGGCCCGCAGAACGTTTCATCCCCCTACAGGGATTCCCTCAAAAGCTCTTACCGGGAGATGTTCGAGGAAGAAGTTCAATTTCAACACATATTGAGTAACTAAATGGAATAATTATGCTTTCCGGACCAGTAATCGAAGGTAAAAAACTTGACTTCAAGCCACTTTCCAGAGAATACCTTGATTTATACGTGAAGTGGTTAAATGACCTCGAAGTAAATAAATTCCTGGGGCCGATAATTGGTTCGGTTTTTACCAGGGAAAAAGGGGAAGAGTGGTACGAAGAAATGAAGGACCAGGGAGACAGACGAATATTTACTCTTCACCTCAAAGAAAGGGACGAGGGACCGATAGGTTACTGCGGCCTTTACGATATCGATCACAGACACGAAAGGGCAAGTATCCAGGTGATTATCGGTGAAAAAGAGTATCAGGACAGGGGCCTGGGTACGGAAGCATCAAGGCTACTCGTCGATTATGGGTTCTCAACTCTCGGCCTGGAAAGCATCAACCTTTCCCTTATGGAGGCCAACGAGGGAGCAAAACAGGTTCCGAAAAAGCTGGGTTTTAGAGAAGCTGGAAGAGTCAGGGATTTCTGGCAGATAGGTGGTAACTTTCACGACAAACTAATTATGGACATCAAGAAGAAAGAATTTTACGAGGAGAACGAAGCCGAGTTATCCGAAAACTATCTACCTGACGAAAAAGTCAAAACAACCAGGGAGTGATTAACATGGCTACAGCGAAAGAATCCGACAAAGAACTATGGATGCGTCGTGGGAAATTTACGCTTTACGCACTGGTAGGAGCCGGCATTGGAGTTTTGATCGGCCTCTATATTCTCGCGCCGATGCAGGCAAAATCCGATGCCTACGTCCCGTCAACCGTACAGAAAATGGGTACCGGGGTAGCTAAATTCGAAAACCCGGATGGAAACCCGGTATTTATTCCGGTCAAAATAGCAGACGAGGACAAGGAGCGCGAACAGGGCCTCAACGGGGTCGGGAAAGAAGCGCTCGAAAACACCTATCTGCTGTACGACCAGGGAGACGTAACCACCTGGGGCGAAGACTACGAAACCGAAAAGATAAAAGCACCGATTTCTTTTGCCGTCATCAACGGTGACGGAAAGGTAGTTGAAATCAAGGAAGCAAAGGAATCGGACGATGAAGTATCAGTAGAGAAGGACCATCGCTGGGTGCTGGCGATGGAAACCGGCATAATGGACAAGTACGGGATTACCAAGGGCTCCAAGCTGTTCAAGTCCTCTCTGCCAAATACAGAATAAGCTAAGCAAGGACCCGCGGGTAAATCGACGGATCCCCTGA
>CAZNVA010000087.1:0-6010 GCA_964576335.1 uncultured Thermotogae bacterium
TAATCACGCCGGCTGGCCAGGAAGGACTTCAGTTCGGCCTCGGTTTTATCGAGTCCCCGGCCGGTGGTCTGAAGCAAAGCGTATTCCAGCGAATTATCCCCACCGATAGGAGTCGTCATCCGCCAGATTTTCAAGAATTTTGCCGATCCGAACTGCTCGATCAGATAGCCGACAAAGGCAGCGGCCTGGATTTCGGGTGCCGTACTCCCCTCGCCCTCCTGAAAGACGGCGCCGGCGAGCGGGGTCCAGTCACCTTCAGTAACGATTTCACGCCCCCGGGCAAATACTTCTTCCGAGGCGAAATAACGAATCAATCCCTGCCGCAAAAGACCGGAATAAGTAGGCGTTTTAGTTGAAGAAGCAACCAGAAATTCGGCGAAATCAAGTTTTAACCCCGCATCGACTTCCAGGACAGTCACCCATTCGGGGGGGTCGACTTTGCGCCAGCCCGCCGCAGTTTTTGAATCTTCGACAAGGAATACGGACATCACGGGATAGTTCGTTTTCAGTTCCGGAATTTTCTCGCGTTTCTTTTCGAATATTTCAAAGAGAGTACGGCTCTGCCTCGATAGCTCATCCGATCGCTCCGGCAGGAACAGTTTGAGGTTCTCACGGGATAGTGACTTTCCGGACTCGTACACAGAAAGTAAACTCGAGAACCGTTCCAGTTCTCTTGCTCCGGCTTCGGAAAGCTTTTCTGACTGCAACGAAGTAAAGACGTCCCGGGCCTCCTTCCAGTTGCCGCTATAGAAATCTATAGTCCCGAGAAGCAACGACCGGTTCGGGCCGGGTGAACCCGACTCGCCGGGCCCGGCGAGCTCGCTACGGGCGCGGTCGAGTTGACCCTGACCCAGGAGCGCCCGCGCTCTGTAATACCGGTATTCCGGGTTCCGGGTCGTCGAGTTCCGAAGGTAGTTTTTCCAGTTTTCCTCGACTTCCGTCAGACTGGACCCCAGAACATCGCTGGTGCCCCGGGTGAGTGAATCAGCATCCCAGAGTGAACGAAACGCCTCGACGCCAGTACTTTCCAGCAGGAAGTGGATAAAGGACTGGGCCCGCACACCGATCTGGTACTCGTAAGGCCTTTCAAATTCATCCAGACGCGTCAACCGTGCGAGAGTGCTCAAACTGAGTCCGGCCGAAGCTCCCGGGGAATCAAAGGTGTCATAGATCCTGTCCTGAAAGGACTTCAGGTAATCCGTAGTCCTGGCAAGCCTCGCGATCTCGGGGATCGTAAAACCGATATCCCCCAGTGCCGCCGCGCGAGTCAAAGCCTCCTCGTATTCGTCGGCAAAATAATTCTCTAGACCAAGCCGCAGTAGTTCCGAGGAAGGACGGCCCCAGGCGAAAGTCAGCAACAACCTGACGAGAACCCTTTCCGAGTCCCTGCCCGCAATTACGTCCATTAAACCAAGGGGGGTATTTGACTCGGCCGAGCTTTTTCTCTCCGTAATAGTGGACTTTAAGGAATTTACGTCCTCGTGAAGGTAGACGTGAACTTTTTCCGGGATCGCTCCGGGTTCCAGGTTTAGCCCGCCGACGACAGCCTTTCTGGTTTCAGTCAATTTTGCCAGCAGGGGTCTGACAGCTTCGGGCTCAAAACTTTCCCTGCTGTAATGAATGACTATTGAGTCGCTCTCGACGCTTTGCCATCCCGGGTTGCGAGAACGGAGGTTGGGAATCAGGTATAAAAATATCAGGGCAAAGGCCGCTATTACCACGCCGCTAAAGGCTAGACCATATAAGACGTTTTTTGCTAGAGCTAGCGGTCCTTTACCCTGGTCTTCCGACATCGCCTTACATCAATCCAGTCTACTGATTTCCGCCAACCGTGGAGAACGGATCGGCGGCATCTCTCAATCCATCGCCGAGGAAGTTAAACGCAAGCACCATGACGACTATAAAGATTCCCGGAATCAACAACCACGGATAGGAGGTTATCGTTTCCAGGTTATTCGCCTGGCTCAACAGTAAACCCCAGCTGGTCTGTGGCTCCTTGATCCCGAGCCCAAGGTAGCTGAGACTGGCCTCGGAAATTATCCAGGTCGGTATGCTCAAAGTCGAAACGACAACGAGATAGGTAGTCGTGTTCGGTAATATATGCCGGAACATTATTCGCAGCGGTCCGGCTCCCGCGGCCTTTGCCGCCATCGTGTAGTCCTCTTCTCGCGCGGAAAGAACCATCCCTCGCAACGTCCGCGATAAACCGGTCCAATCGACGAGGGAGAATACCGCCACGATAAAGAAGAACCGATAGGCGGAAGGTAAACCCTGAATTACCATCGCCAGGGCAAGCCAGAGAGGCAACTTCGGGAAGGCCATTACCACCTCAGTGATTCGCTGCACCAGCATATCTACCCAGCCGCCAAAGTAACCCGACAACAGACCAATTGGCACTGCGATTAACAGTGTGGTTACCAGGGCGAATGGTCCAATTAAAAGCGAAATCCATCCACCCCACAGAGTCCGGGAAAATAGATCCCTGCCGAACTTATCAGTGCCGAAAAGAAAGACAGGTGCCTCCATCGTGCCGGTTCCAAACAGATGAATCCGGCTCTCAAACAGGCCCCAGAAGCTATACTTCTCACCCTTAACGAAGAACTTGATCGGGTACTTTTTCGACTTGTCCTCGACGTAAACTTTTTCGAAGTATTCGTTGTACTCTTTCTTGGTTGCGTAGACGTAAGGCCAGGTCAGGCCGTCCTCGTCCGCAAAGTGAATAGCGGTAGGTGGTGCGTTGGCGAAGTCCCGGTGCTGAGCTTTAAAACTGTAAGGCGCGATGAAGTTCGCCATAAATATGACGATCGCGATGATCAGTACTATAACTCCACCTATCTGGCCCAGCGTATGTCTGCGGAACCTACGCCACATCCGGCGCCACTGAGACCTTTCCCGGCTCTTATCGACTTCGTCAGCTTGGTATTCTTCAGCCAATTAAATCACCTTTAATCATAGCGTATCCGCGGATCGTTCCAGGCAAGCAGGAAGTCGGCAAATAGGTTACCGGCAAGCAGCATCAGGGCAAAGAAAACCAGCCCGGCCATGATAACCTGTTCGTCCTGCTGGTTGAGTGCCGTCCAGTACGCCCTCTGAACTGTCGGTACTCCCAGAACGATTGCAGTTATCAGTGAGCCCGAAACCAGTCTTCTGAACGAGTAGCCAAAGTTAGTAATAATCGGGTTTATCGCGTTCCGAAAGACGTGTTTATAAATGACTACGGTTTCGCGCAGGCCCTTGGCTTTCGCCGTCTGGGCAAACTGTCTGTTCATGAATTCCAGCATCTGGCCCCGCATGAGCCTTACTACGCTGGCGAGAGAAGCTGTCCCGACGGCGAGAACGTACGGCCAGACGTGCCAGAAGAAGTTGGCGATCTTGGGCATATTCGGAACGAAACCGTTGAACCACGGAGCCCCCATGTACTGCTCCACGAACAACCCTCCAACTCCAAGATTGGCTCCCGCGTTCAACGGGCCGGCAATAAAGAAGAGCAGCACCAGGGCAAGGAAAAAGTTCGGAATCGAGAGACCGATAAAGGCCAAAAATGTCAGTATCGTATCGGATACGGAATACTGGTTTACCGCCGAATATATCCCAATGGGTATGGAAAACAGGTAGACGAAAATCAGGTTCATCACGCCCAGGAAAATTGTGAAGCCGATCCGCCCTTCAAACAGGACGTCGGCTACGGGGCGATAGTTACTGAAGGAATAGCCAAAGTCCCCCTCGGTCACTACACCTTTAACCCATTTCCAGTATCGGATCGGCAGCGGCTGGTCGAGCCCCAGGTTCTCCTTCTGCTGTTCTATAGTTTCTCTATCGATGGTCGGATCCATCTGTCTCTCGGTCAAGTAGCTACCCGGTATGAGTTGAACTATCCCGAAAGAAATGATGGATACCAGTATGAGGGTCGGTATCATGTAAATTAGGCGACGTATTAGATAAGAAGTCATGGTTGAAAAAGGCCGGCCGACTTAAAATCGACCGGCCGTTAATCCTCCTGATCTATTCGTTGGAGTCAACCCAGACGTATTCGGCAAACCCAAGGAAGGAACCCAGCGGGCTGAACCTCTCCGTATTCTTGACGTCATCCTCAGTTGCGTAAAGGTAAACCTGACCGGCGGTATAGATCACTGGTACCTGCTCGGCCGCGATCATCTGCCATTCGTCGTAGTAAGGTCTCCGGTTTTCGATACCAATCTGCTTGAGCCCCTTGTTGAAGAGCTCGTCCACGCGTTTTTCCCATTCAACCGGATTTTCGCTTGCGTTCAGGTGCCACATGTGCAGGCTCCCGTCGGAAGTCCAGACGTTGTTGCCGCTATTCGGCTCGATCGGGTCACCGATCAGTCCGATTATAACTGCTTCGTAACTTCCGCCCATCAGCTGCTGGACGAGCGAGTTGAACTGTATCGGGTTCAGAGTAACGTCCATCCCGATTTCCCTCAGGTCCGCCGCGATGGTATTTCCGATATCTACCCTGGCCTGTGCCCCTTTATTGGTTTTTATCACAAAAGAGAGGTCGTCACCGTTTGGTAGCTCCCGCACGCCGTCGTCGTCCTTGTCGGTTAAGCCCAGCTCGTCAAGCATGCTCCTTGCCTTGTCCAGGTTGTACTCCTCCGGGAAAACCTCACCGGCTTCCTCGTTGTAATAAGGAGACAGCTTGGACATCGGGCTATCCTGAGTCACGGCGAGTCCGTTAAACACGTTCTCGATGATACTCGGACGGTCCACCGCGTGGGAAACGGCACGACGGAACTTCTTCTCACGGAAGACCTTCGCCAGCGCTTCCTTCTTAGTATCCCAGTTTAGAGTCAGGAACTCCGTTCCGTTCGGTGCTCCCCGGGGTCCCTGCTTGACCATCACGTTCCAGCCTTCCTTTTCCTCGTTTTTCAGCAGCATCGGTACCTTGGAAGCAGCCGGACCGTAGACGTCCGTTTCGTGGGACTTGAACTTGAGAGCCTGTGTGTCGGTGTCCTCTACCTTCAGTACGGTGTATTCGTCCAGGTAAGGCAGCTGAACGCCATTCGGTCCTCTCTGGTAGTAGTAGGGGTTCCGTTCCAGCGTTACCTTCTGCTCCGGAACGTATTCCTTCAGGCGGAACGGTCCTGCACCGACGATTTCTTCGGGGTTATCGTCCGCGACGCTCTGTCCCCAGGCACTGTTGAATTCCTGCCCGGAAATGTCCTCGAACTTGTGCTCCGGATAGATCATCACGCCGCCAACGGTCCTGATGAAGGGCCCAAATACCGTCGGGGTCGTGAACTGTATAGTGGTTTCGTCTATCTTCTTTATCTCCGGTAGCTCGCCATCGATGGTTAGCAGGTCCCGCATGTCCGCTTCTACGTTCTCGTTGTAGAGGAGTTCCTTGAAAGTAAACATCACGTCGTCCGCGGTCAGGGGTTCGCCGTCGGAAAACTTGAGACCCTCACGGAGGTGGAAGGTGTAAGTCTTCTTGTCCTCCGAAATCTCCCAGTCCTTGGCGAGAGCAGGAACCAGTCTACCGGTAGAAGGACTGATGTCGGTCAAGCCGGCCATCAGGTTTTCCGTAACGTCAGTGGTCGAAGTCTCGCTTGCCACCATGTTATTAAACGTCTTCGGCAGGGAAATCGAGGCATAAGTAATCTCTCCGCCCGGTATACCCGGCTGAAGTTCTTTCATGCCCCAGTCAGCGTCCTCCATGCCGATTGGAACGACGAGTTCATCCTTCGGTAGGTTGGCCTCGCGCCCAAGACCTACGAGCGCAAAGCCTGAAAGTACTAGCATAAGAGCCAAACTAAGGACCAAAGATTTTTTAAACATGTATACCTCCTGGTAATTTAGGGAAATCCGCTGTCATCATCTCTCAATTCCCTATCTGAAAAACCTTATTGCTAAGATTAGAACTCAAGACTGGATTAAAATACGTCAAGACTTTAAAATGTAAGTTTACCACCCCCATAAATTACATAATGAAAACCCTCGATAAATCCTTCTTTACTGGGTTTTATTCGGAATATTCTAAGAAAAGCGGGCG
>CAZNVA010000088.1:0-5918 GCA_964576335.1 uncultured Thermotogae bacterium
TGATCGATGGTGGAGGAGCCGGGCAGGAGTTAAAGCAGTTCAAGCTTGGTACAGAGTTGATAGAGAGGCAGAGCACTTGATCTCAGGGGGTGATAGTTCTAGACGATAGGAAAAGTTCGGGATTTCATGCAGGAACCAGCACCAGCATTAGAAAACAGGAGGTAAAAAATGAAAAAACTCTCAAGCACTCTACTAATTTCAATTCTCGTAATTTCAGTGGTTTTGGGCTCCAGTCTTGCTGTTTTAGCAGCGGACAAGAAGGTAGTTATCAACTCCTACATGGCGGACCCGGCACCCAAGAAGACTTTACAACAGCTGGTTGAACGTTTCGAAGAGGAACATCCGGACTTCGAAGTAACCATAAATACCTATCCGCACGAGGATTACAAGACCTTAATCAGAACCTGGCTCCCATCCAAGAAAGCCAGCCCGGATATAGTTACATGGTTTGCCGGGGAACGTGCAAATACTTTCGTCGATAAGGACCTCATGATGCCGCTGGACGATATCTGGGGCGAGGGGAAGGGCTTCGAGGATTACTTCCCCAGAGCATTTAAATCTATTTCGCAATTCGAAGGCAAAACCTACTTCCTGCCGCAGTCCTGGTACTGGTACGGCTTCTGGTACAGGAAGTCCGTATTTAGAGAGTTGAACCTGGAAGAGCCGATTACCTGGAACCAGTTCCTGGATGTCTGTGAGAAGCTCAAGGAAAATGGTTATGCCCCGATTACTATCGGGTCCAAGTTCCGCTGGACGGCAGCTGCGTACTTCGATTACTTTAACTTGAGGCTTAACGGTGCGGACTTCCACATGAAGCTGATGAACGGGGAAGTAAAATATACCAACCCGAAAGTGAAGGATGTCTTAGAGAAGTGGAAGGTCCTGCTGGACAAGGGTTACTTCATCGATAACCACACCTCATACTCCTGGCAGGAGGGTGCTAAATTCCTCTTCAACAAGGAAGCCGGAATGTACCTGATGGGACAGTTCATCCAGGACGTGGTTTCCGACGAAGAAGTAAAGGAAGATCTAGGCTTCTTCCGTTTTCCGATCATGGATGCCAGCGTACCGATAGCGGAAGAGACCCCGACGGACGGCTTTATGGTACCCAAGAACGCACCCCATCCGGAAGCCGCGAAGGAATTCATGCACTATCTGGCGACAGAACAGTCCCAGTGGTTCTTTGCCGAGAATTTAAACAGGATCGCTGCCAACAAAAACATCGATCACGAAAAGTACGGTCCGCTCGTTCAGAAAGGGCTGCGAATGATAAACCGATCCGACAAGGTGACTCAGTTCTACGACCGCGATACGAAGCCAGCTATGGCGGACAAAGCAATGGACCAGATAGTTAAGTTCATGGTCAATCCGGACCAGATAGATCAGATACTCGAGGCCATGGAAGCGCAGAGAAAGAAAGTTTTTGAATAAACCATGGAGGAATCCTAGATAGCCGGGAGGGGAGGAGCATTCTCCCCTCCCTCTGTCTAAAAACTATGAACAAGAGACGATGGGCTCCGTTCAAGTTTTTGCTGATACCGGTAATTCTGTACGGAATCTGGGTAATAGCCCCGATTTTTTACACGATATTTCTCAGCTTCACCCAGTGGGACGGACTGACTGCTCCGACGTTTATCGGGCTCGGTAACTACGTCGATCTCTTCAACGATCCCATATTTTACACCGCTCTATTTAACAACATAAAATGGCTTTTGATATATGTTCTGGTTCCATTGCCGCTCGGGCTGGCGTTCGCTATGTTTTTCAACAGGTCGCTGCCCGGTGTTAAACTCTTTAAGACTGCGATCTACCTGCCTTTGACACTTTCTTTCGTGGTGCTGTCACAAATCTGGACCTGGATCTACCAGCCAAAATACGGGGCAATAAACGTCACGCTGGAGGCGATTGGCCTGGATGGCCTTACTTTTGCCTGGTTGAGCAATTCCGATATAGTTACTTATTCTCTGATTGTAGTAGGTTGCTGGCCTCAAACCGCCTATACGATGGTGCTTTTCCTTGCCGGATTGCAGAACGTGCCTACGGAAGTTATGGAAGCTGCCAGGGTCGATGGGGCCAACAGGTGGCAGAGGTTCTGGAAAGTGATTCTGCCCCTGCTCAAACCGGCAACGATAATAGCTGTTGCCGTGACGATTATTCAATCACTGCGCATGTTTGCCATAGTAAACGTGATGACCCGAGGCGGTCCCTTCCGTTCCTCGGAAGTACTGGCCAACTACATGTACGTGGAAGGCTTTAAGAACTACAGCATGGGTTACGCCTCGACCCTGGCGGTGGTGCTCTTCCTGATCATTCTCATGTTTGTTTCGGTTTATCTCTACCAGATATTTAAAACAGAGGTCGAGTACTGATGACCAAGAGAAGGGTATTGTGGATCGGTTCTTTCTACCTCATCGCTATCGTAATTTCCTTATTGTGGCTGTTCCCGCTCTTCATTGCCGGCACTACGGCATTCAAGTCAATGAACGAGATCGTTCAAAACATTTACTGGTGGAACCTGCCTGACGAATTCACCTTCCAGTACTTCGCCGAGGCCTGGAACCAGGGTGGGATGTCGCGTTATTTCCTCAACAGTTTCATAATTACCGTCCCCTCAGTCCTTGGGGCGCTATTTTTTTCTGCCCTCGGAGGCTTTGCCCTTGCCAAGTACCGGTTTAAATACAATAAACTCATTTTAGGGATATTTATCGCCGGAAACATGATTCCTTTTCAGATGATGATGTTCCCGGTATTTGAGATATCCAACGTACTGGGGTTGTACGATACCTACCTGGCAGTGATTTTGTTTCACATTTCCTTTCAGATGGGTTTCTGTATATTTTTCCTGAGGAACTTTATCAGAACTATTCCTACCGACCTGCTCGACGCGGCCCGGGTGGATGGAAGCAGCGAGTTCAGAATCTTTCTCCAGATTGTGCTACCTCTGACCAAACCCGCTCTGGCGGCTCTGGGCATACTGGAGTTTACCTGGATCTGGAACGATTACCTCTGGGGGCTGGTGCTTCTGGCAAGCGATAACCTGCGGCCGATAACAGTCGGACTGGTTTCACTGCAGGGCGAATACCTCTCTAAATGGAATATCATTTCTGCGGGTTCTTTGATCGCCGCTGCCGTTCCTCTTGTAGTTTTCTTGGTATTCCAGCGTTACTTCATTCAGGGTCTGATGATGGGTGCAAACAAATAAAAAGGGGTGAGAAGGTTTATGCGCTTTGGAGTAGATTACTATCCCGAGCACTGGTCCGAGGATAGATGGGAGAAGGACGCTAAGATGATGGAAGACGCGGGCTTCAATACGGTCCGGGTGGCGGAATTTGCCTGGTCCAAAATGGAGAAAACCGAGGGCAATTTCGACTTCGACTGGCTCGATGAGGCCGTAGAAACTCTGGCCGAGCACGGCCTGGATGTCGTACTCGGAACTCCTACTGCAGCACCCCCGCCGTGGTTGACGGACAAACATCCGGAAGTGCTTGCAGTCAACGAGGACAAAGAGGTTATGGAGCCGGGCCACAGGAGGCACTACTGTGTCAACAGCGACGTTTATCGTGAATATACCAGGAGGATCGTCGAAAAAATGGCCGAGAAGTTCGGAGGCGACGAGAGGGTCATCGGCTGGCAAACTGATAACGAACTCGGCCATCCCGTATGTTACTGTGATGATTGTCGGGAAGAGTTTCATGATTGGCTCAGGGAGAAGTACGAAAGCCTTGAGGAACTAAACCGTCGCTGGGGAACCGGGTTCTGGAGCCACGAATACACCGAGTGGAGCCAGATTCCCCTACCAAATGATAACCCGAGAAAGGGTCCGAACCCTTCTTTGCACCTGGATTACAAGAGGTTTTTCTCTCAGTCCACGGTGGAATATAACAAAATTCAGGTCGATAAATTGCGTGACGGGACGGAGGATCAGTGGGTATGCCATAACTTCATGCCGCACTTCCCAAATTTTGATCACTTTGACATGGCGGAGGACCTCGACCTTGCCACCTGGGATCACTATCCAACCGAGATCAGGGAATCCTACAGCGAAGTTAGTGCGGGGCATGATTTGACCTACGGCTTCAAGGACAAGCCCTTCTGGGTAATGGAACAACAATGCAGTTACCTAACCCGGGACGAGCTTACGCCGGCTCCGAGACCGGGAGAAACGAGGGCCTGGACTTACCAGTCGATTGCCCACGGGGCGGATGGAGTGATCTATTTCCGCTGGCGGCCCTGCAGGTTCGGGGACGAGCAGTTCCACGGTGGAGTCCTGAGACACGACGGTTCCAGAAACAGTCCCCGCTATCAGGAAATAAAGGCAATAGGGAAGGAACTGGAGGGGATAGAGGACGAGATCACGGGCACTACTGTTAAAGCCAGCGTCGGTATCTATTATTCCTTCGAGCAAAACTGGAGCATGGATACGTATAGATACCATTCGCCGATTGACTACAAGAAAGAGGTTATGAAATATTACGACTCTCTGTTTAATAAGGGAGTCAACGTTAAATTCGTCACGAAAAAGAGCGATCTTGGTCAACTGGATTTGCTTATTGTGCCGGTCATGCCGATGGTCGACGAGGTCATCGAAAACAAGCTGGAGAGTTACGTCCAGGATGGAGGTACTCTCGTTGGTACTTTTAGAACCGGGATCAAGAACTTCGACAACGTGGTTACTGACAAAACTTTTCCGGGACGGCTCGCGGAACTTTTTGGGATACAGGTTCGCGAATTCACTCCGGTAGCGGACCTCCCCGAAGTTAGCTTGAGGTTTCCGGCGGATGGAGGAGAAGAGCACGAGATCCGCGACTGGGTTGACTGTATTGACCCCGTGGAAGCTAAATCCCTGGCTAAATATACGGAGGGCTGGCCCGGTGATAAAGGTTACACCGGAATTACAAAGAACAAGTACGGAAAAGGGGCGGCTTACTACGTCGGGTTCTCCGCGGAAGAGAGCTTTTACGATGCCCTGATTTCCTCCCTGCTGGAAAGAAGCGGAATCACGACGCCCGCGGAAAGCGGGGAAAACGTCGAGGTCAGGAAGAGGCAGGCAGAGGATGGAGAAAAAGAGTTGCTCTTCGTACTCAATCATTCCTCGACCCCCGGATCGGTCGAGTTATCCGGCAAATACCTGGATCTAATTACGAGGCAAGTCAAGAGCGGCACTGCCGAAATCGATCCGTTCGGCGTGATGGTTTTAAAAGAAAAGTGACCGGTTGAGCCGTCCTGGGATAACGGGGACCGGCTGGCTCGAGAGGGTTTTATTCGGAGGTTTAAATGGCGAAGCTAAAAGTCACGATAATCGGTGCCGGTAGTTTCTTTACCAACGCCTGGGTCAGGGATATAGCCCTTTCCGACAAACTGGAAAGCGGCACGTTTGCCCTGGTTGACGTGGACGAAGAAAGGCTCGAACTTTCCGCCGAGATGGCTAGAAAGCTGGTTTCGGAGGCCGGAGCCGCCTGGGACGTCAGGGCTTCGACGGAGAGGGAAGAATTGCTACCGGAGAGCGATTACCTGATCAATACGATTGAAGTGGCCGGGATCGAGAACGTAAAGGAAGACTACGAAATTCCGAAACGGTACGGCGTCGATCAGTGTATCGGGGATACTACTGGTCCGGGCGGGATAATGAAGGCTTTAAGGACCGTTCCGACCTGGCTAAGTATACTGGAAGATGCAGAGCAGCTCTGTCCTGATGCCCTGGTCCTGAATTACACCAATCCGATGCACATGATGACGCTCGCGGCAAATAGAGCCTCCGAGATGGAAGTCGTGGGGCTCTGCCACTCCGTTCAGGGTACTTCACGCCAGCTTGCGGACTACCTGAACGTCCCCTACGAAGAACTGAACTGGGAGTGTGCGGGGGTCAACCACATGAGCTGGTTTACTCAACTGGAACACGACGGTAAGGACATGTATCC
>CAZNVA010000089.1:0-5831 GCA_964576335.1 uncultured Thermotogae bacterium
AAAGAAATTCACTTCCGTTGGAGAGAGTTAATTATTTCACCCAGTGGGTGAGGACAAAAAGGTTAATCCAAATTACTTTCCCATAATTTTAAACCAGCACTCAGATGAGTTACCCACCCTGGGACGGGATCTTTTAATCTTACTCGGAACGGTGGACTATTCCCTTTCAACGAACGATTTATACATCCAGGCAACTCACCTCATCTGAGTGCTGGACCAGTTTTCGCTTTTCAAATACCTTTTACTGAGTATATTATTCTTTTCAGTTAACCCAGCAAAACCGATCAGTTCAGGTCCAAGTAACTTGATAAGTGCCAAGAGCAGTAAAGAACCCCGCAGTAAAGGACGGGACTTTAACTAGCCTTATTATTAATTTTAACCACTCAACTTATATGAACAATAATCCAGATTAAATATAAGTTTAACCTGGATCAAACACGCTGGTGTCATTGACCTACAAGATTGATTCCGGAACTAGACCCCTCCACTCCCCGCTGGATTGATTTGGAATTTCAAATCCTATATTATTTTTCGGATTTATTGTCAGCTATGGAGAAAAGACCTATTTTATTTCCCGACTGGACCCCGTGAGTTCAGGAATCCTGTAGATCTGATGGTTCTTTTGCAGTTTTTCAGGTAAGTTTAAACTTGAAACCACCTGAACACGGGACAGGGGTGTGTTTTGATATTTTCTAGCTGATGGAAGTTGTGTGATGGTTAGTGGAAGTAAAAAAGGATGCGTTGATTCAGAGATAACAGTAATTCAAAAAGAAATCTCATAACCCAGGTTGGAGGTAGTTATGCCGAGATACGGTGATTTGACGGAAGATCCTCTTGAACGCGAAGAAGAGATAATGGATTTCTGGGAAGAGGAGGAAATCTTTCAGCGGAGCGTGGACCAGAACGAGGACAACGAGGAGTGGGTCTTCTACGAGGGCCCGCCGACGGCCAACGGTAAGCCCCACTTCGGCCATCTGATGGCCCGGGTCTACAAGGACCTCTTCCCGAGATACAAGACGATGCAGGGCTACCACGTCGAGCGCAAGGGTGGCTGGGATACGCACGGCCTCCCGGTCGAGCTCGAGGTGGAGAAGGACCTAGGGCTGGAGAACAAGGAAGAGATCGAGGAGTACGGAATAGAGAAGTTCGTCGAGAAATGCAAGGAAAGCGTCTGGGAGTACAAGTCCGAGTGGGAAAAGATGATCGAGCGCATGGGCTTCTGGATAGACCTGGACGACCCCTATATTACCTACGAAGACGATTACATCGAGACCCTGTGGTGGGAGCTGAAGAACATCTGGGAGCAGGGGCTCCTCTACAAGGGGCACAAGGTCCTGCCGTACTGCCCGCGCTGTGGTACCGGTCTTTCCTCCCACGAGGTCGCCCAGGGCTACGAGATGACCGAGGATCCGTCAATATACGTCAAGTTCCCGATCGAGGGTGAAGAAGACAGGAAACTACTTGCCTGGACGACTACCCCGTGGACGATACCGTCCAACACCGCTCTTGCCGTCAGTGACGAGCTCTGGTACGCCGAAGTCGAGGCAGACGGCGAGCGGCTGATAATGGCCAAGGCCCTGCTGGACGAGGTTCTCGGACCGGATTACGAGGTCCTGGAAGAGTTCAGCGGCGAAGAGCTGGTCGGTTTAAACTACCAGCCGCCCTACAGACTTTCCGACGAAGCAGGCGCTTACAGGGTGCACGATGCCGACTTCGTAACGCTGGACGAGGGAACGGGCGTGGTTCACGTTGCTCCCTCCTTCGGTGAAGAGGACGCGGAACTGGGTGAAGAGAAAGATATACCTTTCGTCCAGCCGCTGGATTTGAACGGCAAATTTACCTCCGAGTTCCCGCTGGCAGAAGGCGAATTCGTCAAGGAAGCCGACGAAAAAATAGTCGAGGACCTGGAGGAGTCCGGAGTCCTGCTCAGGCACGACACCTACGAACACGAGTACCCGTTCTGCTGGCGCTGCGGCACTCCCTTGCTCTACTTTGCCCTGGATTCCTGGTACATAGAGACGACGAAGAGAAAAGAAGAGATAATCGCGGAAAATCAGAAGATAAACTGGAACCCCGACCACATGAAGGACGGCCGGTTCGGGGACTTTTTGGACAACCTGAAGGACTGGGCGCTCAGCCGGGACAGGTACTGGGGAACTCCGCTCAACATCTGGACCTGTGACGACTGCGGCCACCAGCTCGCCATTGGCAGCAGAAAGGAACTGGTCGAACACGCAGAGGACGAAGAGCTGGCCGAGGACGTCGAGCTGCACCGACCTTACATAGACGAGGTCAAACTGACCTGCCCGAACTGCGGCGGCGAGATGGAGCGGGTCGAGCACGTCCTGGATACCTGGTTTGACTCCGGTTCCATGCACACCGCCCAGCAGCACTACCCGTTCGAGAACCGGGAGGAGTTCCAGGAGCAGTTCCCCGCCGACTTCATCTGCGAGGGTCAGGACCAGACGCGGGGCTGGTTTTACACGCTGCTTGTAACCAGCACGCTGCTGCACGACCAGTCATCGTTCAAGAACGTCCTTGTAACTGGATACGGCCTTGACGCCGACGGTAACGCGATGAGCAAGAGCAAGGGCAACGTCATCGACCCCTGGGAAACGATAGAAAAGTATGGAGCCGACGCGATCCGCTGGTACCTCTTCTCCTCGACGGCTCCCTGGAAAACCAGGCGGCTGGAGGAGGATGGACCGGGCGAGGTCCTCTACAAGTTCCTCGATACCCTGCGCAATACCTATAACTTCTTCTCGCTTTACGCCGAAATAGACGACTTCGACCCGTCTGAGGTCGACGAGTCGGATCTGGAGCTGTCCCTGCTCGACCGCTGGATCCGGTCAAAGATGAACCGGACGGTGAAGTACGTGACGGAATCGCTGGACGACTACGACGTGCCGGCAGCCACATCGGCAATCGAGAACTTCGTCGACGATCTAAGCAACTGGTACGTTCGCTGCTCCCGTGATAGGTTCTGGAGCGACGAATCATCCGGCGACAAGCTCGCGGCCCACCACACGCTTTACGAGGCGCTGCTGACTTTGAGCAAGCTGTTTGCACCGTTCACTCCGTTTCTGGCCGAGGAGCTTTACCTCAACCTCAAGGCCGACGGCGAGGAGAGCATTCACCTGGCTGACTGGCCTGAGGTCGACGAGTCGGAAATGGACCGGGAGCTCGAGGACCACATGCAGCAGGTCAGGTCCCTGACGGCGCTCGGTCGCAAGGCCCGAAACAGGGCGGAGATCAAAGTCAGGCAGCCGTTGAGCCAGCTGATTGTCCGGCCAAAAGGTGATATGGAAGCCCTGACCGGTGAATCATTACAGCTGCTGAAGGAAGAACTCAACCTGAAGCAGGTTTCCTTCGAGGACGAGCTGGACGAGTACTACGCTCCCGTCGTAAAGCCCGACTTCAGCGCCCTCGGCCCGAAGTTCGGCTCCGACGCCCAGAAGATAGGTGACCGGGTGGAAGAAGAGGATTCCGAACTGATAGCGACGGCACTCGAGGACCAGGGTAAGTTTAGCCTGAAGATCGACGGAGAAACCTTCGAGCTGACCGCCGACGAGGTGGAGGTCAGCCACGAGCCGAAATCGAACTACGTTCGGGTCGAGGACAATAACTACGTCCTGCTCCTGAACGTGGAATTGGACGAAGAGCTCCGCCAGGAAGGTTACGTGAGGGAGCTAATTCGCCGGATACAGCAACTCCGCAAGGAAGCCGGCTTCGAGGTCACGGATAGAATCGAACTCTACTGTAAGGCCGATAAGGCGATAAACGGAGCGATTCAGGAACACACGGACTACCTGAAGACGGAGACCCTTGCCCAGGAGCTCAGCACCGAGGATATCCCGTCGGAAGCCGACATTACTTCCGAGGAAAGCCTGAACGGAAAGAAGGCGACGATCGCTCTGAAAAGGGTTGGTTAAACCTTGGGTGGCTGGGAGCGAGTCAGGTCTCTAGTTGCGGAGTCCGATTTCTGGGCGGAATTCGTTCATCGGGAAGAGCTTAAGTCAACCAACAGCTATCTGAGATCGAAGGACAAGCTGCCCGTTGGCGCGATCGTCCTGGCCGAGCGGCAGACGTCCGGCCGCGGTCGCGGAACCGCCCGGTGGTATTCGCCGGAAGGCGGGCTCTGGTTTTCCGTTAAGCTTTCGGACTCGTTTGAAAAATCCGCCCAGGAGTTCTACGTCGACGCTTTGAGACTTCTTCGGGATCTGCTGGCCGATTACGGCGTCGAGACGGAGATTTCGCGGCCAAACGACCTGGTCGCGGAGGGAAAGAAACTGGCGGGTATACTGATCGAGGAGCACGACGGGGAATACGTTGTTGGTTTTGGGCTAAACGTCAATAACGACCTGTCCGTCATTCCGGAAAAAGTGGGGGAGAATTCTATAACGATGCAGGAAATAACCGGGGAAGAGATCGACCGGGACGAGTTGCTGTCGGAATTCCTTTCCCGGTTCGAGGTTATGTTTAACGGTTAGAGAGTTGTACTGACCTGAAAGCACAATACTCACAACTTACGGAGGAGGAGTCATGAACACTCTGACAATTATTGGTTCGCAGTGGGGAGACGAAGGGAAAGGCAAGCTGGCTGACATGATGAGCGAGGACGCCGACTGGGTTGTCCGATTTAACGGTGGACCGAACGCCGGCCACACCGTCGTAGACGAGGAAGGAACTTTCAAGTTCCACCACCTGCCGTCGGCCAGTCTGCACGAGCGTCCGAACGTTTTGCTTGGCCCCGGCATGGTTATCAATCCGGAAGGTCTCGTGGAAGAACTGGATCAACTCAAGGAGAAACGTAGCATCAAGCCCGACATCTATCTCGGCGCCCGGGCACACGTCATTACTCCCTTCCATCCGGTAGTTGAGGTTCTGGAAAAGGCAAAAGAAGAAGTCGGCACCACCGGCAGGGGAATCGGACCGACCTACGAGGACAAGGCAGCCCGCAGCGGTTTCCGGATTCAGGATATATTCCGCTCCGACTTCGAGGATCGTTTCCTGAACAGGCTGGAGCGTCTGAAGCAGATCTGGAACGACCCTTCTGAGCTCGACCGTATTGAAGAGGACAAGTTTATGAAGGTCGTGGATAAGCTGCGCGACCTCGTACCGGAAGGCAACGTAATCAACACCCCGCCGACGGTCAACAAGGCAATAGCTGAAGACGAAAAGGTGATCTTCGAAGGAGCCCAGGGCACGCTGCTGGATATCGACTTCGGCACCTACCCGTTCGTGACTTCTTCCAATCCGACGGTTGGCGGAATCGGCACCGGAGCCGGCGTCTCGCCGACGAAAGTCGACCGCAGGATCGGCGTCGTCAAGGCATACACGACCCGCGTCGGTAAGGGACCGATGCCCACTGAGGACGAGGGCGAATTTGGGAAGGAATTAAGGGAGAAGGGCGACGAATACGGTGCGACCACCGGTAGGCCCAGGCGCTGTGGCGCGCTCGACCTGGTTGGCCTGAAGTACGCCGTCGAGCTCAACGACTTCACCGAACTGGCCCTGACCAAGCTGGACGTACTCTCCGGCTTTGACGAGATCAAGGTCGCCAACCACTATCACCTGGACGGGGAAAAGATCACGGAATTTCCGGCCTCTTCCGATGCTCTCGCGAAGTGCGAACCCGGCTACATGACCTTCGAAGGCTGGGACGATGACGTCACTCACGCCGACGATCTGGACGACCTGCCAGCGGCCGCACGTGGTTATATCGATTTCCTGGAAGGCGAACTGGGCGTTCCGATAACCATAGTCTCCGTCGGAAAGAAACGCTCGGAGACCATGGTTCTGGATAAGTAGTTTTTGTTGCTTTTCTAGCC
>CAZNVA010000090.1:0-5796 GCA_964576335.1 uncultured Thermotogae bacterium
AGGGAGGAGAAATACGAAGAGCTGAGTCCGTTCGAACTCAAGGACAAATTGATTTCAATGGCCGAGAGTCAGAGCGAAAAAATGATGCTCAATGCTGGGCGCGGGAACCCAAACTGGGTGGCTACAAGACCGCGTCAGGCGTTTTTCCTGCTCGGTAATTTTGCAATTGAGGAAGGACAGCGTGTAATGGACCGCTATGGTCTTGCCGGGGCACCGGAAGAAGAAGGAATGGGGGAGAGGTTCAGAGAGTTCTGTAAGACGCACGCGGAACACGTGGGAGCCGAGTTTCTTGAAAACTCCTACGGGTACGCTACGGAAGAGCTCGGCCTCGACGGGGACGAGTTCATCGGCGAAATGGTGGACGCGGTCCTGGGCGACCACTACCCGACCCCGGATCGAGTCCTGCCGAATACTCAGAAGGTCATCCGGCGTTACCTGGATATGACCACCTGCAACGACGATCCTCCGGAAGGGACTATGGACCTGTTCCTGACCGAAGGCGGTACCGCGGCAATGACCTACGTCTTTAATTCGCTCAAAGAAAACCACCTCTTAAACCCCGGAGACAAAATTGCTCTGGGAACTCCTATATTTACTCCTTATCTGGAAATTCCGCCGTTGAACGATTACCAGCTCGACGTCGTGGAAATACAGCAGGACGAGGACAGCGACTGGAGGTACCCGAAGGAGGAGCTGGAAAAGTTAAAGGACCCCTCTATAAAGGCTTTCTTCGTAGTGAACCCTTCTAACCCCTCTTCGGTCAGCATGTCTGACGAAACTCTCGACTATATCAGTGACCTGGTGGAAAACGAACGCCAGGACCTGATTCTGCTAACCGACGACGTTTACGGGACTTTCGTCGACGATTTCCGCTCACTTGCCGCGATAGCTCCCCGTAACACGATTCTGGTTTATTCCTACTCGAAGTACTTTGGCTCCACAGGGTGGCGGCTCGGCGCGATTGGAATCCACCAGAATAACGTTATGGACGAGATGATCGCCGATCTGCCCGAGAAAAAGAGGCAGGGTCTGCACAATCGCTACGAGGCAATATCGACGAACCCCGGCGAAATGAAGCTGATCGATCGCCTGGTCGCTGATAGCCGGGCGGTAGCGCTTAACCACACGGCCGGACTTTCGACGCCGCAGCAGGTCATGATGGTCCTCTTCTCACTCCAGGAGCTGCTTGACTCGGAGAGTCGGCTTTATCAGAAGGAAATAAAGGACCTTGTCGAAGAACGTTACCAGGCGCTCTACGACGCTCTGGGTGCTTCTGCTCCAGACGGCCCGAAACACGCCAACTATTACACAACCATCGATATCCCGAGCCTGGCGGAGGATAGATACGGCAATGATTTTGCGAATTGGTTGGAAGAGAGGCACGAGCCGATAGATTTCGTCTGGCGGATGGCGGACGAAAAGGACGTGGTGGTGCTCGACGGTGGGGGGTTCGATGCCCCGGAGATGTCCGTGCGCGTTTCCCTGGCCAATCTGTACGAGGACGACTACCGGGAGATCGGTGCCGCCATAAGTGATCTTCTGGAAGAGTATAGAAACGAGTGGAAAGAGGGCAAATAACGGAGAGCAAAGGAGATAACCATGAAAGTCGTTTTTGACTTCCTGAGGAGCAACCCGTCCCTTTTGCTTTTCGCCTCACTTGCCGGCGGTTATGCCCTGGGTAAGGTAAAAATCAAGGGTTTCTCGCTTGGATCCACGACCAGCGTACTACTTGTGGGTATTGCCGTGGGGTCAATAGTCATCGAGCCGAGCACGAACTTTGACCTGGGGATTCTCAAGACGGTATCCTTCGGCCTGTTTATCTTTGGCGTCGGCTACAAGGTCGGCCCCGACTTCATTGACGGACTGAAACGCGGTGGGTTTAAATTCGTCGGTGTGGCCGTTTTTTTCGGCATCGTAGCTCTAGTTTCCGCAGTCCTTCTTGGCCATTTGTTCGGGCTGAATCAGGGATACATTGCCGGCATGCTGGGCGGTGCCATGACGCAGTCAGCGGTCATCGGTACGGCGGATACGGCGCTAAAGCACCTCTCCGGAGTCACCCCTTCGGCCGAGATAAACCTGCAGGCGGAGGTAGCGGTAGCTTACGCAATCACGTACATCTTTGGAACCGCCGGGCTGATAATACTGTTAAAGTTGCTTGCTGGCCTGTTCGGGATCGACCTGAAAGAGTCCGCTCGTGACGTAAAAAAGGACATGGGGCGGACGGGCGGAGAGGAATCGTTAGAGAACTTCCACTGGAATAACCTGGTGTACCCCAGGGCTTATTCGGCTGAGACGGAGGAAGTGGTTGGAAAAGAAGTGGGGAAAATAGAGAATTCGATCTTCCCGGGAAGGGTCTCTATCGATAAAATCCAGCGGAACGGCGAGGTAACCGAAGAAATCAGCCCTGAGATGAAGGTAAAGAGAGGAGATAAACTACTCCTTCTGGGGACGGAAAAGGCACTAATTGAAGCGGGTAAGAAAGTCGGAGAGGAGGTCGAGGTCGAAGAACTCCAGGACATGGTGGGGGAGATCCTCGACGTCTGCCTGACGAACGAGGACCTCGACGGGAAGACGCTGCAGGAAGTAGTGGATGACCACACACGTGGTTGTTTCGTCAGGAAGGTCAAGCGCCAGGGGCAGGAACTGCCGTTCGAAAGGGACCTGCAGCTGCGCAAAGGCGACACGCTCCAGGTTATGGGCGATAAGCGAAGAGTGGATAAATTTGCGAGTACGATCGGCTACCCCGAAAGGTCCTCGGACGTTACCGATATCGTCACCGTAGCCGGCGGGATAGTTCTTGGCACGCTTCTCGGTCTGATCGCCGTACCGGTAGCGGGAATACCGCTGACGCTCGGCGTCGGTGGGGGCGTTCTCGTAGCTGGCCTCTTCTTTGGCTGGCTCAGGTCTTTGCGGCCGACCTGGGGTAAGATACCCTCTTCCGCCATGTGGATTTTTACGGACCTGGGCCTGAACCTGTTTATAGCCTGCGTCGGGTTGTCCGCCGGACCGAAAGCCCTGCAGGCACTACAGAAATCCGGTGTCAAGATTTTTGCCGCGGGGGTGCTGTTGACTATAATCCCGCACCTGCTAACCTGGTTCTTCGGTAAATACGCCCTGAAACTGAATCCGGTTTTACTGATGGGGGCAATGACCGGAGCGGGCACCTGTACCGCCGCAATGAATTCAGTCAAGGAGGACTCGGACAGCACCATCCCGGTCATAGGGTACACAGTGCCTTATGCCGTGGGTAACATTTTGCTTACCATCTGGGGTGCGCTGATCGTGCATCTTGTTTGAATGGTGGTGTGGAATTAAATTACCTGGTCGAAATTGATTGCGGGACCAATAAACAGCTGATTTGGCCCCAGGGCAAGACCTGGGGCATTCTTAATTATTTACTGGCAAATTACAACTTTTTCCAGTAAAACCCAATATTCCTCTCGTGGCGGATCCCCCTTCAAATTCTTAAAATAAATCAGAAAACTGACAGACATGCTGACAAAAAGAGGGGAAAAATTGAACTTACCGACATTGCAACTTTTTCTTTCGGAGAAACCGAGTCCAGCGACGCTCTTTTCAACCGGCCGGCACCTCTTTTTACCTAACTCTCAAACCCACGAAAGAAGAGGAGTAAGCTACGGCAGGAAGGAGAGGCAGCAGCTGGATATATACGAGCCGAATGAAATTCCCGCGGATCCGGACATGATAGTCTTCTTTTACGGGGGAGGCTGGATAACGGGCAATAAGGACATCCACAGGTTTATCGGCCGTTCCTGGGCGAGGATGGGTTATATTGTTGCCCTGCCTAACTACCGGCTGGCTCCAGATGTAAGGTATCCGGATCAGGTGGAGGACGTTGCCCGATCGCTTAAATGGATCCGTGATAATTACGAGAACTACCCCGGAAATATCTATCTGGCCGGTCATTCCGCCGGAGCCCATCTGGCGTCTCTCGTCGGTTTCTCTAAGAAATGGCGGGAAATCGCCGGACTGGATTCAGAAGCAGTCGAAGGGTTTATACTTCTTTCCGGCGTTTACCAGTTTTACCCCTATGAGAAGGCGGATTACCGGGTAAGAGAGTTTCTTGGTGAGAAACGATACTGGAGGGAAGCACAGCCGTTTAACCAGGTTAACGATTCACTTCCGCCTGTCTTTCTGGCCCACGGCAAAGCTGATACGGAAGTTTTGCCGGAGCAATCGATTCAGTTAAAGGATAAACTGAAAAAACTAGGCGTGAGGACAGAATTATTGTTAGAAAGTGGACGGGGTCACATAGAGCTTTTACTGGAGACCACCAGAAGCAGCGCTAATTTCTGGGCGTCGATGGAGAATTTTTTCGGTGAATGATTTAAGTAATTTTTTATAACCACATGAACTGCATGGAAAGATCGAACTTTTATAGTACAAGGGAAGTAACCCCCACCGTTTCCAGCGCCATCCAGGTGACGAAAACGCCGTAAAGTCCGAGGAGAAAATATGCCTCCCACGGTTTGAGTTCCATATCCGTTCTGGTAAAGACGAAAAGAATAACGGTCGCCAGTACCAGACCGCCCAGGAGTGGAGCCGCCCGTGAAAAATTTATGACCCCGCTTCCGGCAATCAGCACCCCGGCCGGTATGGCAACCAGCAGGTCGAAAGTGTTACTGCCGAGGACATTGGCCATACTGGTGATAGCGTTTCCTTTTCTCGCCGCTTTAATGCTTACGAAAGCATCAGCAATGCTTGTTCCGGCAGCAATGACAGTGATTCCCCAGAGGAAAGAGGGTGTGTTGAACATGTCTCCGAAGCCGATTGCGCTCCTCACGAGCCCTTCGACGCTCAAGAGGATCAAGGCCAGGCTGAGGCCGAGCAGACCCCATTGTTTCATCGGGTTTATTTCCTCTTTTTCCTCTTCCGGTTGATACTCCATCGTATCCAGGTGTTGAATAAATATGTAAAGCAAGTAAAGACCAAGAGGTATGAGGACCAGTTTCCTATCCACCGTCCCTGCCAGAAAACCAAGACCCTCGACGGGGTTGTAGATCACCGCGAAAGTAAAGGTAAGAACCAGCGTGGCAATCGAAAGCATGTAGAACTGAGCTTCCTTGTAAACGAGGTCTCGATTGGCCCTGAAAACTTCTGTGGAAAAGAGACCGGATAATCCGGGTATAATTAGTATATTGAAAATTGCCGAGCCGACGATAATGCCGACACCTAGTTCGAAGCGGCCATGGACTAAAGTGGAAATAACGGTGCTCGACAGTTCGGGAAAACTGGAACCGACAGCGGCTATTATAGCTCCCTGAACTATTGCCGGTAATTCGTAGTAGATAGCCAGTCTTTCGCTGGCGGATTCGAGAAGTTCGCTACCCTTCCATACTACCAGCGTCGAAGCAAGGAGCAAGAAAATTAACCAGAATAAATTTCCCATAGTGTTAGTTAAAAATTCCCTCCGTTCTAAATTAGCTGGATCCGATTTGACCGGCAAACGTCAACCCGATAGTGGTGATACCCGTCACCAGACCAACTATACCGGAAACGAAGAATACGGTTGTGAATCCGTAAAAAGTTTTTACCACCCCGAGGACGACTGGTGCGGCCATCTGTCCGCCGTACTTCGCAATGTTGTTCGCGGAAGCCACTCCGCCCAGTCGCCCCTCAGGTGCCACTTCGGTGACCAGCGTATTGATTTGGGGTTGGTACAAACCTCGACCAAACCCGTAAACCAGGAGTGAAAAAGCAATCCATAGGAGTACGCCTCTTGTCGGAAGCAGCAAAAAACCGATACCGGAAAAAAGAAAGCCAAGTCCGATTAGG
>CAZNVA010000091.1:0-3662 GCA_964576335.1 uncultured Thermotogae bacterium
TTTGAATATTTTTCGGGGCTATAACTACCACAGTTGCCCGGATAGCTTATCTGCTGCAAGCATCTTCGGACGGCCGTCGTTCAAAAGACTACAAACGATCAGGAGGCGAAAATGAATCGAAAAAGGGATGAAGCTTTCGATTATCGTCCTTCGCCAAGGAAGGAGGTTTTTGTTTCAAACGAGGAACCCTGGAGAATAATGCTTGCTTTGACGAATCGGGGGGATGAGAAATTATTTGCAGATCAATTGGAGGAGCAAGGGCTAGAGTTCAAACTGGAGGAATGGCGTAATGACTCCAGCGATTCTGAGGAGCTGGAATCGACGGATCTCGCCGTTCTAGACGAAAATAACTTGCCAGAAGCTCGTGATCGGCTGAAAAGAATTAAGAAAAATCAGGAACCCAGACTGGTACCCACGCTGTTACTGGTTTCTCGAGACGATAAAGCTAGGTCCTTTGGCGCTCTTAGCACTCTAATAGACGAAATCGTAGTAAAGCCGATAAGTAAAGTCGAGCTAAAAGCAAGGATCCAAAACCTGCTCAGGATCAGAGAGCTTTCCCTGGAGATGGAGAAGAAGCACAGATCAATAACCAGAAATGCCCAGGAACTGATCTCGATAATAGACCACCGGGGGCAATTCTACTACGCGAACAGGGCCCACAAGGAACTACTGGGCAGGAACCCGCAAGCGTTAGAGGGGGAAAGCGTGTTTGAACTAATCCACAAAGAAGATATCAATAAAATTCGTGCCATTGTAAACGGACGGGCTGACGGGCATATCGAAGAACCGGAAGTAGATAGGCTGGAACAGCTGCGAGTAGAAGCTGATGAAGGAGATTACAGGTGGGTGGAACCCGTAGTTGCACCGCTGGAAAAAAATGATGATGGCTGGCGATATCTAGTCACGGCACGAGACGTCACGGAAAGGCGCGAGGCAAGAGAAGAGCTCGAAAAACAGAGAGATAAAGCAGAGAACTACCTTGAAATGGCCGGAACGATGATCGTCGTGCTCGATGAGGAGGGCACGGTAAAGAAAATAAACAAACGAGGTACCCAGGTACTCGGATACTCCAGGGAAGAGGTTATCGGCCAAAACTGGCTGGAGAATTTCTATCCAAAAAGAGTAAGAGAAGAAATCTTGGATGACTATCGTAATTCGCTTCTCGAAGGCGAAACCGTAGTCCATCAAAATCCTATTCTGACGAAAAACGGAAAAGAAAGGACGATCTCCTGGAGGTGCGTTCCCACAGCCGACGAGGAAGGGGAATTAAAGGAGATCCTCGTTTCGGGCAGGGATATCACCAAGCGGATACGTTCTCAGGAGAGAATCAATTACCTGAACGACTTGCTCCGGTCAATTAACGAGATAAACGAGTTAATAGCGAAAGAGATCGACTTTCGGGACATCATCCAGGGCGCTCAGGAGATCCTCTGTGACAGGGAAAGTTACGTTCAGGTTGAGCTATTTGCCTTTGGGATCGAGGGCGAAGATCCGATTTACGTCGGCGGAAAGGGCTTCCCGCAGATACGCCTGAGCCCGGACGGGACCGGTGAAGGACCGCGCTGCGCGAAAAAGGCCCTTCGTGAGGACGAGCCCGTGGTAGTCAACTATCCGGCCAGCCTCTGCAGGGACTGCGACTTCCACGAGGAAAGGCACCCGCCGGAGCATCAGACGGTAGCTATACCGCTATCAGGAGAAGAACGACGGGAGGGAGTTATGGTAATAAGGTTCGACTCCGGTCAAATAGTCCAGGAAAAGGAACTCGACCTCCTGGAAGGAGTTGCCGGGGATCTGGCTTACGCTCGAGAAAAGCTGCGGGCCGAGGAAGAGCTGGAAGAAACGACCATAGGAACGCTGAAAGCCCTCTCGAGGACCGTCGAGGCCAAGGACGAGTATACGGGCGACCACGTGGAGAGGGTCCAGGAATACGCACTCGAGCTGGGCGAAGAGCTGGGGATGAGTGAAGAAGAGCTCGAACAGCTCAGATATGCCTCCGAACTACACGACGTCGGCAAGGTCCGCATTCCGGAGGAAATCCTGACCAAAGACGGTGACTTGACCGAGGAAGAGTGGGAAGAGATAGAAAAACACCCCGAAATCGGAGAGGAGATAGTCGGCGCCGTCCCCCGGCTGGAACGGGCTGCAACAATCGTGGGCCAGCATCAGGAAAAATACGACGGTACCGGCTACCCGAAGGGCCTGCAAGGAGAGGAAATTTCTCTCGGTGCACGAATAATCGCCGTAGTGGATGCCTGGGATGCAATGAGAACTGACCGTCCTTATAGAGATGCCCTGCCGAGAGAAGTAGCGATCCAAGAGTTGAAGGAGAACTCGGGCACCCAGTTCGACCCCGAAGTAGTTGCCGCTTTTCTCGAGATCGTCAAAGGCAGAAGCTCAGAGCTTGAATCCTGACATGTATTCATAGATAAATTAGTTGCAGCTGGGAACAGTTAAGGTTCTGGTTACTCTAATTAACTAAAAGGAATTCAGTCTGGAGGAAAGTAAAAAATGGATTGTTCCGACCGCGACTGCCGGAAATTTATCGAACAGCTACCCGAAGCCGTCTTCGTAGAAACCCCGGAAGGAGACATTGTTGACGTCAATAATGGGGCCTGTGAGTTGCTCGGCTACACCAGGGCAGAGCTTGTTCAAATGGAAGTGGGGGACTTAGTGCCGAAAGACGCCCCCGCCTTTCTTCCCGACCAGATTGACGAGGCCACGAGATCCGGGGAACCGCTGGAGACAATTAACCTCGATAAAGCTGGTAACGAGATACCGGTGGAGCTCAGAGGGAAGTTGATCGACGTCGGAGACCAGCGGCGGATGCTGGTCAGCGTCAGGGATATTTCCGAACGTAAGGCGGCCGAGGAGGAACTAAACCGGAGCAAGAAAAGGTACCAGAGATATTTCGAGGAACTGGGAGATGCCGTCTTTATCACCAGTGTCGGCGGGGAGGATCACGGGAGAATCCTTGACGCAAACTCGGCGGCAGTCGAACAAACGGGCTACCCGCGGGAAGAGTTAATCGGAATGAACGTAGAAGAAGATATCGCCGTCGAGGGACCAAAATCCATTACCTACGAGGAAGGAGACGAGAAGCTAAAACAGGGCGCAACGATAAGCTTCAGGGAGAAAAAGAGAAGCAAGGACGGAACGTACTTCTGGACCGATGTCGTCGTAACCAGAATAGAGTACAAAGGCAACACTGCTGCCCTATCGATCAACCGGGATATTACCGAAAGGAAAAAGGCAAAAGAGCAGCTCAAGCGCTATAAAATGGCCGTTGAAGGATCGGAGGATCTAATAGCTGCGGTCGATCAAAACTATAATTATCTTTTTGCAAACAGGGCCTACCGGGACTTTTACGGTGTCGACGGAGAAGGAATAGGGAGCTATTCCGTAGGGGAATTACTGCAAGATAAAACATTTCGAGAGGAAGTCAAACCGCGAATAGATAGGTGTCTTGAAGGGGAAAGAATCGATTACGAGATGGAGCGAACCCACCCAGCTAAGGAGCCACGTCAGCTGAAGATACTTTATTATCCCCTGAAGGAAGAAGAAAAAATTCACGGCGTAGTTGCGATCATGCGCGATATTACCGAACGCAAAAAAGCCGAGAGGAAACTAAAGCAACAGGAAAAGAAGTACCGACAGATATTTAA
>CAZNVA010000091.1:3762-5783 GCA_964576335.1 uncultured Thermotogae bacterium
AGCAGGCACTGAACGAAGAAAGGGACAAATTGAGACATCTTCACGACGCAGTGGACGAACTACAGCAACAGAATACCGAAGACGAGGTACTCCAGACGGCCGTCGATGTAGCGGAGAGCATGCTCGATTTCAGGTTCTGCGACATCTCGCTGGTTGAGGGTGACTACATCGTACCAAAAGCCAGCACCAACGGCCTGGCTTCCGGAGAATCGGTCCCGTTCGAGGTCGGCGAGGGAATTACCGGCAAGACGATCAAAAAGGGTGAGACCATCTGGGGCGACGACGTGAGGAATCACCCGGAGGCAAAGCCGACGAACGACAACTTCAGAGCTTTCATTAGCGTCCCCATTGGTGACCTGGGTAACTTTCAGGTCATCTCGGAGGAGGCGGGAGCCTTTGACGAAGAGGACGTGGAGCTTGCGGAAATTCTTGCCGACCACCTGCAGGAAGAGATCAAGCGAGTGCGGCTGGAAGAGGACCTGCGGGAGCAAGCAATCCACGACCCGCTGACGGACCTCTACAACCGTCGCTACTTCAACGAAACACTGGGGGAAGAGGTCGAGCGGTGCAAGAGGTACAACAAATCACTTGCCTTTCTGATGGCCGACGTAAACAGGTTCAAAGAAATAAACGATCGTTACACTCACCAAACAGGCGACGAGGTACTCCGGGAAGTTGCGGCTCTGCTACAGGAAAACGTGAGGGATGCCGATACCGTAGTCAGGTACGGTGGGGACGAGTTTTTGGTTATGATGACCCAGACCGGAGAGGGGGTAGAGACCACGGTAAATAGGTTGAAAAAGGCGCTAAAAGACTGGAATCGGGAATCCGACCTCATTGATTTTCCCCTTACTCTGGCCATGGGAGTCTCTCATTGGAGTCCGAAGCAGAAAAGGGACGTCGAAGATGCCTTGAAAGAAGCCGACGAAAAAATGTACGAGGACAAGCAAAGATAGAACAAGACCGACCTGGTTAATTTTACACCTCACAAAATCCTTCCATCGAGCATCAACCTAGCAAAAGACTAATCTCAAGTCAATCCGAACAGGTATTTGTTTTTACCCCTGGAGGCTCTACAATCTTTTCATATAGAGGTGAAGTAAATGAGAGAAGTTGCTGAAATGACGAAGGACAATTTAAGGAACGCCTTTTCCGGCGAAAGTCAGGCAAAGATGAGATACGAGGTTTATTCCGAGGTAGCTGAAAACGAGGGCTACCCGAACGTCGCGCGCCTCTTTGAGGCGATATCTTACGCGGAGAAGGTTCACGCTACGAACCACCTCAGGCGCTCGCCCGAGGAAGCAGGAAGTTCCGTTGCCGAGTCGCCCTACGGCGTCGGTGATACCGTGGCGAACCTGCAAAAGGGGATAGACGGAGAGACATTCGAAATTCAGGAAATGTATCCCGCCTACCTGGAAGTTGCAAAAATGCAGGGCGAGGGAGCGGCAAAAAAATCGTTCGAATGGGCACTCGAAGCGGAAAAAATCCACGCAAAAATGTACCAGGACGCCAAAGAAGAGGTAGAAAAGGGCAACGACCCGGATATCGGAGACCTCCACATCTGCAGCGTCTGCGGCCACACCGTAGAAGGCGAGGCTCCCGACGTCTGCCCCGTCTGTGACACGGAGGATAACTATAAGAAGTTTGAATAATCGTTTGCTCCACCTTACTTGGCGGGACACCCAGACTGAACCCGGTCGGTTGGAAAATACAAAGTGAGCAAACCCAGACCAGAATTATCAAATTCACCCGGGGTGAAAACATGTCCGATATAAAAGAGAAGGTCGACAGTTTGTTGAATAGCGGATTTAGTCGGAGGAGTTTTCTCCGAACTATCTCTACGGCTTCGCTTGCCTGGTCCCTCAGCCCGAGGCTGGCCCGAGGCGGTTCCGGTTCGGCGCCGGAGGGAGGCGGACCTGCCGAAACAAAAGTCTCCGTGATAAAGACCGATTCTCGCCGGAAGGGCATCAGGGAGGCAATATCCCTGCTGGAGCTTGAGGACGAATTTGCCGGAAAGGAAA
>CAZNVA010000092.1:0-5752 GCA_964576335.1 uncultured Thermotogae bacterium
TTGATAGTCTTTGAAGATTAGTTGACGTGGCTTGTCCACTCAGCTACTTGTAACCGAAGAGAACTCATCTAACGGGTGAGAAAAAGGAAGTTGAATGAATAGATTAAAAGAAATTGAAGACGTAATCTCCCGCCATGACAGGTTTTTTATTGCTTCCCACCGAAGCCCCGAAGCAGACGCGATTGGAAGTCAGCTGGGTTTGAGTCGTGCCCTGCGTCAGCGGGGAAAGAGAACTATTCTTTATAACAGGGACGGTGTTCCCGGCAACCTGAAGTTTTTAAAGGGCGCGGATCAGGTGGTCCGGCCGGAGGGCCTGGGTAAAGAGGTCGAGGACGTGGAAGTCGCCATTGCCGTTGATTGCAGCGATCTGGACAGGTTGGGTGATAAAGGTAAAGGCATACTGAGGAACCTGCCGACGATAAACATAGATCACCATCAGGATAATTCAAATTTTGGCGACATAAATTACGTCAAACCGGTGGCGGCGACGACGCAAATAATTGCCGAACTGATCGAGTACATGGGGTTAGAAATAGACGAACCGATTGCTACGGCTCTTTATGCAGGAATAATCGCCGACACTTCTTCTTTTCAGAACGAGAACGTCAACCCGGACTTGTTAAGCAGGGCCGCAAACCTGCTGAAAAACGGTGCGAATGCAAGGTCTGTAATAGTCAATCTCTACGAAAGGGAACCGTTTTCCAAGTTGAAACTGCTCGGGGAAGTTCTAAGCAAAGCAAACTTCGAGGACGAAATCGTCTGGGGGGAGATTACTCCCGAAGTAATAGAAAAAGCCGATGCTACCCAGGAAGATACTGAAGGTATCGTCGGCAAACTGAGGACTACCAAAGGAGCCCGAGTTGCCTGCCTTTTTAAGGAGCTACCTGACAACAGGATAAAGGTTTCCATGCGGTCAAAGGGTGGAGTGGACGTAAGTCAGGTTGCCAGCAACTTTGGTGGCGGGGGACACAGGGTGGCGTCAGGCTGTATGGTAGATGGAGAACTTGATAAGGTCGAAAATAAAGTACTGGAGGATATCAAAGCAAGGATAAAAGATGAATCAGGGAAAAACGGAAGAGGCTGAAATGGGCGAAGCCGAAGCCGGGACAGAATCGCGAGGGGAAGGCTCCGCCTCCGGTGAACTGGTTCTGACGATAGGTACTTTTGATGGCGTTCACCGCGGTCATCAGATGTTGCTTGAGGAAACAGGGAGGATTGCGGAAGAACGGGGTCTGGAGAGTGCGGCGTATACTTACGATATTCCGCCGAAGCGGTATCTGGGCGACCAGGGGCCCTCCATTCTGATGGAGCCCGACATAAAAGTCAGGCACCTGAAAGAATACGTGGACAGGATAGTTTTAGGTGACTTCTTAAAAGTTAAGGACTATTCTCCGGAGGAATTCGTCGAGAAAGTTTTGGTTGGCCGATTACAGGTCGACGCGGTAGTAATAGGGACCGACTGGCGATTTGGCAGGAACAGATCGGGTTCTTACCAGGACCTGGAAGCTCTGGGTAACGGTCGTTTCTCCGTCCACCCCATGGATCAGCTGGAGGTCGATGGAAGCCCCGTCAGCAGCACCCGGATTAGAGAAGCGCTCAGTCAGGGTAACGTGACTGTTGCCAGGAAGTTACTCGGTCGGAACCCGGAATATTCGGGCCGCGTCGTCAGAGGTCACGGTGTTGGGAGCAAGCTAGGTTTCCCCACGGCAAACCTGAATATCGACGATAGAATTGTACTGCCAAAAAAGGGCAGTTACGCGGCTCTGGCCGAGGTGGATGGCGAACTCATTAAAGGGGCAGTTCACATTGGCAATCGTCCGACCTTTGACAACGAGGACGGTCACAGGCTGGAAGTGCACCTGATTGATTTCGACGGAGATCTTTACGAGAAAAGGCTGGATGTTCAGCTGGTCAAATACCTTGATAGCAACAAGGAATACGGCGACTCGGAACACCTCGAAAGAGCAATAGATGGCTATATAAAGGAAGCTAGGCGGGTACTGAAGGAAGAAATTTAATTTTTGGTAGTTGACCCATTTTAAAAGCAAGGAGGGTAATTATGGAGGAATCCTGGAAAGATTACGTGAAACAGGAATTTATGAAGGCGGACAGCGAATTCGTAGAGGAGATGCCTATAGGTTCGATAGATCTCTCAACTTTTGGCTTGATAAGTGAGGCGACGACTTTCGTCCTGGTCAGTCTTGAAGACGGGATTCACCTGCGCCCGCTCACGGGGGGGCTGAACTCGCTCCGGCAGGACATGAAGAATTCTTCCCGTCCCGGCGGCAGCTTTGACATGGATAAAGCTATCGAGGCACTATCAAAATTTGCCGAAGAGTGGGAGAAGACGATCAAGGAGAAGAACAAGTGGGAAAAGACCGTCGAGCTGGCAAGAAAGCAGGAAGATATAATGTCTCAGGAAGTTTACGAAGAGGAAACCAGCGGGGGTTCTTCCTTCCTCGATAAAATAAAGGGGATATTCGGATAAGATGGATCGGGTAAATCCTGACGAACTTCTTGCACCCCATCCGTCCGCACGAGAAATACTGGAAAGACTGGAAGAAGCCGGCCACCAGGCAGTGGTTGTCGGCGGCGCCGTACGGGACCTGCTTCGGGCCAGGCTCCACCATGACCTCTCTTTCAGTCCGGAAGAAGTCGATATAGACATTGCTACTTCCGCAGAGACGGATGAAATCAAGAATCTATTCAAGGATTACGGTTTCGTGGAAGTCGGTGAGAGCTTTGGAGTGCTGGTCCTGGTTTCTCAGGAAGGGGACCAGTACGAGGTAGCGCAATTCAGAACTGAATCCGGATATGATGGCAGGAAACCGGGTGATGTCGCACCGGCTGCCTCCCTGAGAGAGGACGTTAATCGCAGGGATTTTACCGTCAATGGGATGGCAATGGAAAATGACGGTACGATCATTGATTACGTCGGGGGTATTGCGGACTTAAAGAAGAAAAAGGTCAGGGCAATTGGTGATCCTTTTGAGAGGTTCAGGGAGGACTACCTGCGACCGCTGCGGGCGATAAGGATCGCCTGTTACATTGACGGCACTATCGAGAGGGATACGGAAGAGGCGATTCGGGCTGTCGCCCATAAAATTACCGAGATTTCCTGGGAGAGAATAAGGGAAGAATTGTTCAATATCCTGGAAACTGAAAACGCCGAGCGCGGTATGAGGTGGCTCAGGGATCAGGATATGCTGAAGGAGATACTGCCGGAAATGGCGGCAAATGAAGGGGTGCCGCAGCCGGAGGAGTACCACCCGGAAGGGGGAGTTCTCGAACACAGTTTTCGTGCCCTTGGAGTAGCTGATCGATTTCGTTATCCTCCTCTGGTAAAACTGGCGGTTTTTATTCACGACGTGGGAAAGGCTAAAGCATTTGAGAAAAACGACGGTCAACACCTCGGAGGCCACGCTCTGGAGGGGGAGGTTCTTGCCGAACAGGTGGCCTCCCGTTTAAAACTTTCCAACGAAGAGGCGAAAAAATTGACCTGGATAGTGGGGAACCATATGCGCGGTTCGATCCTCCCGAAGATGCGGAAGGCAAAACAGGTAAAGCTGGTTCGAAAAAACCAGGATCCGGACCAGTCTCTAAACGACCCAACCGAGAAATTTGAGTACTTCTCTGATTTACTCCGGACAATAATAGCGGACAGTCAGGCAAGTGCACACCGGGTTGAAGGCTGGTTACCCGTGTTAAAAGGGTTTTCCAGTTTACTGCCCCATCTCAAGCATCTGGAAGAACTGGGCTCGGCAAGGGAGTTGATTGACGGCAACGACCTGTTGGAGCTGGGGATGGAAGAAGGGCCCGAGCTGGGGGAAGTTCTTAAGGACGTTCACGAGAGGATATTCTCCGGCGATATAGAATCTCGACAGGGGGCAATTGAAGCCGCGGAGGAAATCATCGAGTCGCGGTGAGCCGTTAACGCAATCCCTTATTTCTGATGAATCTCTATGACGTCTCCGTCTTCCAGGACGTGATCCTGTGCCACTTCCTGGCCGTCAAACCTGCCCGACCCCCAGATTCTGATGTAATCCAGGTTATCCACCATATTTCTGTGAATTGACCTTACTCCTTCCAGAACGGTGCTGTTTTTGTCCAGAAGATACGGTTCTTTCATGTCCGGTTCTTCACCTGGTCTCTTCGTATATATCCTTATTTTTAACAACCCCTCGAAAACTGATCTGGAGAACCGAGAAAGGCTCTCCTCGTTAAGAATTGATACCGGGGTGGTCGGTAAGCCGGATACCTCTTCCAGATTTTTGCTTACCTCCTCTTCATTTAGTTCATCGCTCTTCGAGAGGATTATTTCGCCCTTTCTATTGGTTCTACCAATTGCGTCCTTCTGAAAATCCGCCTCAGGGTGAAAGAGGTGAATTCCTTCGTTTTCCAGGTGTTTTTTAGTTTTTTTAAATTCCTCTATCGGGTTTTCCGCTGCCCCGTCGACCACTGCCAGGACAAGGTCTGATTTTCTTATTAAATTGTAGACCCACGTTTCCACGTGTTCCTCCGAGATCGGTGGCGTATCTATCAGCTGGATTTGTACGTCCTCATGCTGCAGCATTCCGATGGTTGGTCCTTGGGTGCTATAGGGAAAATCCGCCACTTTCGGCGAGGCGTTTGTGGTTACGTCGAGGAGAGCGGACTTGCCGGAATTGGGAAAACCCGTAAGTACGACCTGGCCGGCGCCCTGAGGCTCTATCTGGTCCGGCGTTTTTGCCCTGGTCGGCCCTTTCTTCTTTTGTGAGCTCTTCTTTAAGTTCGAAATTCGCTTCCTTATATCCGCTTCTATCTTGTCAGTTCCCTTGTGGTTCGGTAGAAGCGCGAGCATCTCCTCCAGGGCGTCCAGCTTTTCGTCCTTGTCGCTGGCGTTCCTGTACCTTTCCTCTTCCTCGATGTACTCCGGCGGCAAATTGGCAGGCATTTTAAGACACCTCGATTCCCATTTTGTAGTACTTTCTTATGAACTGTTTCTCACGGATTGATAAAAAATGCAAGTTAATCAGTATATACGGGTAACTGAGCCACTTTAATCCCAACAATTGTCCCTGAAGAGCCGTCCTGTCTCAACTTTTCAAACCGTAAACGCTAGCTGACGGGTTGAGGTGCGCCGGACTGCAAAAAAAGTCCCGCTAAGCCCAAATGAAATACTGTCTCATTGGTAATTGTAAGGCGGGGTGTCGGGATTTTTTCCAGCTGGAAGCCGCCTGTTGCTTTTAGGTTGTACGAAGCCTGGATATCGATTATTATTTGCATAAGCAAACAATAGTAATAACATTCACGTTGGTTAATTAACTCGACAAGTAACAGGAGGGTTATTTATGGGAGCAAAAGAAGAACTAGAAAGAGCGCAGAATTGGATGAAGACATTTGGTGAGCAGAGTCCGGATAGTATGGAGTGTTTCCAGAGCCTGATGGGCGCAGTTGAAAAAGAAAAAGTACTTTCGGCAAAGACCAAGGAACTGATGGCAATTGCGATTTCTATTACCCAGCAGTGCGAATGGTGTATCGCATTTCACGTGAACAACGCCCTGGAGGAAGGGGCAACGGAGGAAGAAGTAATGGAAGCCGCATGGGTAGCAGTTTTAATGGGTGGCGGACCGGCCCTGATGCACGCCGGCCTCGTTCTGGAAGCCCTCGAGGACTTGGCTTAAAAAGCTAGAGCAGCTCTTATTTTATTTCAGCAATAAATCCCCCGTTGTCTTACGGGGGATTTATTTTTTTATCCTATCCAGTAATCTAA
>CAZNVA010000093.1:0-5696 GCA_964576335.1 uncultured Thermotogae bacterium
TCATTTGATGTACCCAAAAAACCAGAGGAACTCGCTCTCTCGACACTTTTACCCAGCACCCAGATGTCCAGCACTTAGTTGAGTTGCCTTACTTGGATCATGAGTATAACAAAAATAAAATTAAGGTAACCATAGTGGACTAGGTTACCTCCTGATAACCAAGTTTTAATTCTCAACTAAGTGCTGGAGGACCAAATTTTGCTTATGAAATAAAAGTTATAAGTACCACTAAATTTTCAGTTAACCTGTCAAAATCGCTTAAGTTAGGTATAATTTTAAAGATTATGAAACTAATAAAAGAAGTCAGGGAATTCCTGTCCAATCGTTCTCTCGTCGACTGCTCGCTCGTCATCGCGGTCTCCGGGGGAATCGACTCGATGACCCTGCTTCACCTGCTTTACGACCTGAAGGACGAGCTGGAGCTTGAGTTATCCGTGGCCCACCTCGATCACGGCCTTCGCGGCACGGCATCGAAACGGGACGCGGACTTCGTCCGAAATGCTGCGGAAAAACTGGGGCTGCCCTCCATCGTCGAAAAGCGCGACGTAGAGGCGTTGACCGACCCCGGCAGCTCACCGGAAGAAGCAGCCAGAAAAGTCAGGTACGATTTCCTCGCCGAGGTTCGGGAAAAGGAAGCTGCCGACTACGTGGCACTGGGGCACAACAGGGACGACCAGGTCGAGACGGTCCTGATGCACTTGATCCAGGGCTCGGGGTTGCGCGGTCTCGGCGGGATGGACCCGGTAAGGGATTTTTACATCAGACCGCTCCTAAGTACCTCGCGGCGGGCAATCAGGGACTATGCCAAAGCAAACGGTCTGGACTACAGACGGGACGAGACGAACCAGGATACGGGCTACCTGCGCAATCGGATTCGCCACGAGTTACTGCCGGAACTGGCGGAAAACTATAATCCCCGGATCCGGCAGAAGGTAAAAGAACTCAGTACCATTGCGGGCGAAGCTCATTCCTTCCTTCAGGAGAAAGTAACGGAAGTTCTGGCGGAGCTCGCGGTCGAAAACGCCCAGAAGGAAATTCGTTTCCAAAGGAGAGAAATTCAGGAACTACATCCCTACCTGAAGAAAGCGATCATCCGACGACTGATCCGGGAAGTTCGAGGTAGCCTGAAGGACGTAACTTCTCGCCACGTTCAGGACGTAATCGACCAGCTAGAGCAGAACCCGGCGAGGACACAACTCGACCTACCCGGAATTACCTTTACCCTGCAAAACGGCACGGGCCGCTTTCTGAAAGGAAGAATAGAGGATCCCGGGCAAGCAAGCATTGAGTTCAACTACGAAATCGCACCCGGGGAAACGCTGGAACTCGAGGAGACGGGAATGGAGCTGAGCCTGAAGCGGACAACCGGCTCAGCTACCCCGGACCCGGGGGATTTTCCGGCGGATAGTTTGACCGAGGTAGTAGATTGGGGTAAGGTTGAACGGCCAATCCACGTTCGGAACAGGAAACCGGGCGATCGATTCGTACCGCTCGGTATGGAAGGCGAGAAAAAGCTAAAGGATTTTTTTATTGACGAGAAGGTACCGCGCGAGGAGCGTAATTACGTCCCGCTTGTCTGTGACGAAAACGGGATCCTCTGGGTAGTTGGGTACAGAATGGACGAGCGGTATAAAATAAATAATACGACTGAAAAAGGGTTGATAATGAAGGCGAGAAAACTATGACAACGGTATTGATATTTCTAGCGGTATTATCCTTTTTGATTGCCATTCACGAAGGCGGCCACCTAATATCTGCCAAGTTATCGGGGGTCTGGGTACACGAGTACTCAATTGGCTTTGGTCCATCCCTGGTTAGCAAGAAGATCAGGGAGACGACCTACGCCATAAAACCGATCCCGTTTGGCGGTTACGTCAAGATGGCCGGGGAAGACGTCGGCGAGGAAGCTGACAAGGACGAAAAGGTGCCGGAAGACCGCAAATTCTACTCGCAGCACCCGCTGACAAAGATGTTGATTTCCGTCTCCGGCCCGGCAATGAACGTGATAGCTGCGCTGTTGATCATGATTCTGGTCATCGGGGCAACTGGCACGCCCAGGGTATCTATTTACGGGTTCATGGAGAATTCACCCTCTCAGGGAATCATTGAAACGGGAGACCAGATCCTGAGCATCGACGGCAAGGACGTATTCGATAGCAACCAGATAAGTACGGCAATTGACGAGGAACCGGAGCCGATCCCGATAAAATTGCTGCGGGACGGCGAGGAAATTCAGGTTTCCGTTACCCCGAGGTACTACGAGGACCAGGGTCAGTACATGCTGGGGGTCAGGCTGGGTACGGCTATGACCAACGAGGTAACGGGAGTGCAAAACGACTCCCTGGCTGCCGAGATGGGGCTAAAGTCGGGCGACAGGATAGTCGCGGTAAACGGAACGCGCATCGACGATACTGCCACGATAGTCAATGCACTGGAGGGGCTGAAGGAAGGGACGGAAGTAAATATGACCGTAAGGCGAGACGGAGAACGGCTGAACCTAACTGCCAGCCCGGAAAAGCCGGAGGACGTCTTCGCCGGTATCTCTCTCAAGACCATTCGTGATCCGGTCGGTCCCTTGACGGCAATCAGGCGGGGAACGGGCCAGATCAGGACGATCATAGTCCTAACCTATCAGGGAATTAGGATGATTATCGGGGGAGAGGTTCCCGCCGGCCAGGCCGTGACCGGACCCGTCGGAATAGCCAATTTACTCGGTGAAAGCGCAAGCCAGGGCCTGTACCCGCTCTTCTTCATGATCGCACTGATTAGCCTCAACCTCGGCTTGATCAACCTGGTGCCCTTTCCGGCACTTGACGGTAGCCGGATTGGATACGCGACGTACGAGTTAATCAGGGGCAAACCGATACCACCGGAAAAGGAAGGGCTAATCAACACCGTTGGCTTCTTTATCCTGATCGGCTTGATGATCTTCATAACCTACAGGGATATAATCAGGTTCTTTACCTAAAAATTTTATTTTACAGGATTCCAGGCTCTCTTTAGGGGTTCGCCATCATCACCATACGGACCCGAAGGAGGTAAAATGGACATAACCCGGGAAGAGTTGGCAAATAAAGCCCGCCAGATTTTTCCAGGTTTACGCAAGGTCAGGCTTTACTTTCTACTTTTCTTTACCCTGACTATGCCAATGGTAATTTACCTGGGGAATACGGAGTACGGCTATACCAAAACTATTTATACCTACGTTTATATTTCCTTTCTGCTGCTGCTCTGGCTGGGCGAGTTACTGGTTAAACAGGATAAAAAGGTTGCTCTGACCGATCTATCCGTTCCCGTCGGCCTGCTCTTGCTTTCCGGTCTTTTATCGCTCTTCAACGCTCCCAGCAAGGGAGTAGTGCTTCAGAGCCTGGCACTGCTGGTTTACTTCTTCCTGATTTACCTTCTGGTTTCAAACACTATAAAAACCAGGTCTGAGGCGGAATACCTGCTTATTGCACTCATAACGTCCGCAGTTGGCGCAACAATTTACGGGACGCTTCAATTTTACGGGTTGGCCCGCGGGGCACACGGATTTAGCCCGGGAGCAGGTAATATAATCAGCGTGATGGGGAATCAGAACTATCTCGGGGGTTTTATTTCTTACCTGTTCATCCCAGCCTTTGCCCTGATTCTGGTATCCAGTTCGAAAATAATCAAGTTTTACCTTTCTCTGTCACTGGGCCTTTTCTTCTTTTTATTGTTTCCTATCGGTTCGCGTGGCTCCTGGCTGGCCCTGGCGATCGGAGGACTGGTTTTCGTTTCTACAATAGTTTTCTTTCGCCCTCTAACGGAACTAACTTCGAGAAATTTGTATCTGGCTCTAGTCCTGGTTCTTGCTATTCTAATTGCAGTATACTTTCTGGCCCCGACACCAAACATTCTTCAGTTCGATTTCGGTTTAGCCAGTTCCGGTAAAGCCAACGCCCCACTGGGCTGGATTTCCGGTTTTTTCGAAAGGCTGGAGCAGGAGCTTGTTGAGGAAGGCGGTGCCCGGTTGGAGGACTGGAATATCGGGATAGAAATGTTCAGAGATCACCCAGTTCTGGGAATCGGCCTGGGCAACTACAAGATAAAGTTCCTCGATTACCGGGCCGAGCTACTCAACTCTAAGAAGGGGGGCGATTTTGGTGGCTACATTCCTAGAGGGGCGCAGGCTCACAACGAGTACGTCCAGTTTATGGCCGAACTGGGTACTGTAGGGTTAGTTGCGATACTGGCCGGACTGGTGATTCTCCTGCTAAACGTCTTTCGCAGAGTTTCCGGGGTTGGGCCCGGTGCAAGTCAATTGATTGGCCTATCCCTGATTGCCGGGCTAGCGGGTTTTTTGATTCACTCAACCGTTAGTTTCCCCGGTCACCTGCCCGCCTCTTCTTTTGCCTTCGTTACATTTCTCGGAGTAATCAATTCCAAGGTCTTCGACGGGGGGAACTTCGAGTTCAACCCCTCCGGTTACCTGAGATATTTCGTCTTTGCTTTAATTGGGGTCTTCGTAATCACTGTATCCGTTTTTGCCTACAGGGACTGGCGCGCAAACGTTCTGAGGGGGAAAGGGGAAACCCAGATGGACTACGGTAACTTCCGCCTGGCGAAAGAGAACTTCCTGCAGAGCATAAAGCTCGACTTTCAACCGAGACAGACTTATTATCACCTTGGCCTGGTTGAAAGACAGCTTGGAAACAGTAAGAGTGCCCTGAACTACTTCGAAAAATCAAAAGGACAGTTCGAACCATACGGCCTCTTCCTGCAGCTAGGAACGCTTTACATGGACCAGGATAAACTGGATAAGGCCAAGGAAAACCTCGATAAGCTGGTTTCAATGGGTCCGAGAGATGACCTCAAAATCGAAGCAAACTACTACCTGGCCGTGATCGCGACGAGAAAGGGTAACGTCGAGGAGGCTTCCGAACGGCTGAAGTCAATTCTGGAAGTGGATCCGGATTACGAGCGGGCAATCATTCTTCAGGGGGACATTGCAAATTATCGGGGGAACAGAGGTACGGCAAAGGAGAAACTAAACCGGGCACTGGATATCATAAACCGGAAACTGAACAATATTGAAGAGAAACTCTCTGGTAACATGGAAATGTCCCAGTACGGTGAAATGAAGGCACAAAGGGAAGCCCTCAAGGAAAGAAAAAACATGGTGACCAACCGGCTCGAAGAACTGTAAAATGGAGGTAATTCAGTCAATATGACAGTATCGCAACCAGAACTTGCCAATCCGGCGGGGGAAGCCGATCGAATAGCAAATTTTATCGCAAAACAGCAGCAGGATATTGGTTTTAAAGCGGGTGTTATCGGTATATCCGGTGGAATTGATTCAAGTTTAACTGCAGTACTAACCAGAAAAGCTTTACCAGACAGTAAATTAGAATTAGTCTTTATGCCCGAAGAAACGACGCCGGAAAGGGATGCCCGGGACGTCAAGAAACTGGGTCAGGAATTTGACCTCGATATCAAAACGATAGATATTGACGAATACTTTGAGGTATTTCGGCGGGAATTTTCCGAACTTTCGGCAATAGCTGGAGCAAATATCAAAGCCAGGCTTAGAATGATCCTCCTATATACGGTCGCAAACGAACAGGACGGACTCGTTATTGGAACTGGTAACCTTTCCGAGTGGCTACTGGGCTACTTTACCAAGTACGGGGATGGCGCCGCGGACATAGCGCCGCTGCTCCACCTATTCAAGA
>CAZNVA010000094.1:0-5661 GCA_964576335.1 uncultured Thermotogae bacterium
GCCTCGGTATCCAGGTAGATGTTAATCAGCTGATGGCTGAAAACGAGCGGTGCGGACCAGGGGTTCGTCATCGCCTCAAAATCGAAGGTGAGTATACACCTAAATTTTGAATTCATAGATTTTCAGCTCCGGGTGTCTGTTCCCCGATATCGGCCCTGACCTTTCGGTTTAACGGTAAGCTCAAAAAGTTGCGGATGGAGAGGATGGCCGCGCCAATCAACCAGCCCTCTTTACCCAGTTCCGCTTTTACCATCTTTAACTCCCTGGCTTCCTGGGGGAAGGAATGGTTGAGTACCTCTTCTTCCATGGCCGGCATAAAGTAATCCGCTTCGCTGGTTCTTTCCCCGCCCAGGACCACTGCTTCCGGGTTTAACGTATTAACGAGGTTTTTGACCCCGATACCAAGGTGGTAACCCATCTTCTGGAATACGTCGATAGCTTCTGCTTCGCCGTCTTCGGCCATTCGGGCCAGGTTCTCCGTCGTGCTCGGGGTCAAACCCCTCCTTTCCATCTCCTGCTCCAGGTAATAGTCCGAAGCCAGCGCTTCCAGGCAGCCCTTTTCCCCGCAGCGACAGCGTGGGCCGTCAGGGTCCAGAGTTATATGTCCTATTTCACCGGCTCCACCAAGAAAACCGCGGTAAAGGCCGCCATCAATCATCAAACCCGCACCGATCCCTTCCCCGACTGTAACACAAAGAATGTCCTCGTAATCCTTTCCAGCCCCAAGCCAGCTTTCAGCGAGCGTGAGGGCATTTACGTCGTTATCGACTGTCACCGGCAGCGACAGCTTGGATTCGAGTTCCTCGCCGAGCGGAAACTCCTTCCAGTTCAGTATCGGGCTGAAGGTGATCTCTCCGGAATTAGAAATTAGACCCGAAACCCCGATTCCGACCCCGACTATGTCCTTTAATGTTGAGTAGGTTCCGTAATCCTCCTCGATGTACCTTAGCACCTTTTCCGGATCGGGATGCTCCGGGTAACGCGTCCTGTTGCCCGCTATCTTATTTGTCCTCAGGTCGTATAGGCCTGTTATTACCCTGCCGGATTCAATTTTTACCGCCATTACGTAACCGAATTCTTCGTTTATATCCAGGAGAGTCGGTTTCCGTCCGCCGGTGGATTTTCCGACACCGACTTCTTCTATCAGTCCGGCTGATAAAAGTTTAGCCGTTATGTTTGAAATGGTTGGGCGGGTTAGGTCCGTGTGTTTCGCTATTTCAGTCCTGGACTTTGCCCCCTTGTCGTAGAGCAGAGAGGTGACGGCTCTCGTATTCAAATCGTGCATCAGGTCCCGGCTGATGCTGCCCGGTCCGCCCTGGTTTGAGAGCTCTTTCATATTTCCTCCAACTTACTTTTTTAATTTACTAAAGTAAGTATAACGCCACTGAGTAAGATTGCAAATTAATCTCTTTTTGAATCTGAGAATAGTTTTCGGAGATCTCTTTGCTAAAGTGTGTGAATTCTATTACAATCCGAACCAGGAGGTGGCAAAGTGAGAAAGCTGCTTAGAGTTAATATGGACGAGAAGAAAGTTAAGTTCGAAGAAATGCCGGAGGATTACCGTGCCCTCGGTGGCAGGGGGTTAACTTCCCAGATTGTTGCGGACGAAGTACCACCGACTTCTAACCCGCTGGGTCCGAACAATGAGTTAATTTTTGCCCCGGGGATAGTGACGGGTACGAGCGCTCCGACCTCAGGAAGAATATCCGTTGGCGGTAAATCACCGCTGACTGGCGGTATCAAAGAAGCCAACGCGGGAACCAGCTTCGCTCAGAAGCTGGCCAGGTTAGGCATTGGTGCTATAGTCGTAGAAGGCATCAAGGGTGAAGACAGCTACAAGTGCCTGAAAATAACGAATGAAAGTGTTGATCTGCTCGATGCCGAGGCCTGGTCGGGAATAGGACTTTACGAGGCTTTCGAAGACATCGAAAGCGAGTTCGGCGAAGAGCTCGGCGTGTGCGGGGTTGGTATAGCTGCCGAACTTTCCGGGCATAATTCTGGAATCGCTTTTAACGACATGGAAGGTAAACCAAGCCGTTACGCCGGAAGGGGTGGGCTCGGTGCAGTGATGGCCACCAGGGGATTGAAGTACGTCCTGGTCGACGACGAAGGAGCCGGAGGAGTAGAAATCGAGGACGAAGAGACGTTCAACCAGGGTAAGAAAAAACTTGCCGACGCCCTTACTGACCACGACGTTACCAAACCCGGCGGTGCTTTAAATACTTACGGTACCAGTGTACTTGTCAACATGATCAACGAATCCGGTGCCCTGCCGCAGGAAAACTTTGCCCGGGGCTCGGACGAAGAGTCAGCAAAAGTTTCGGGGGAAAAGAAGGCGGACGTGATCGAGGAACGCGGCGGAGAAAGACCTCACAGGTGTAGCCCGGGATGCCTGATCGGCTGTTCGGAAGTCTGGAAGAACGAGGACGGGGAAGAGGTCGGCGTGCTCGAGTACGAATCCGTCTGGTCGCTCGGCCCGAACTCCGGTATTTACGATCTGGATACGATCGGTGAGCTGAACTGGCAGTGTAACGACCTTGGTATGGATACAATAGAAGCTGGAAATACAATAGCCGTCGCAATGGACGGAGGAGTTAAGGAATTCGGTGACGAAGAGGGTGCGCTGGAACTGATGGACGAGATCAGAGAGGGGACTTCTCTGGGCAGGATATTGGTTAACGGCACCGAGTTCACCGGCGAGGCATTTGGTGTGACCCGGATACCGACCGTAAAGGGTCAGGCAATGCCGGCTTACGATCCACGAGGGATAAAAGGAATCGGCACCACTTACGCTACCACTCCGATGGGTGCGGACCACACGGCCGGATACGCGATTGCTCCTGAAATAATGGGAGTTGGCGGCGAAGCCGATCCGCTCAGTCCTGAGAAGGCGGAAATGTCGCGAAACCTGCAGTACAGTACCGCCGTCATTGACACCACGGGCCACTGCCTATTTACTGCGTTTGCAGTTCTGGATATTCCCGAGGGACTTGAAGGTATGGTCGAAGAGGTAAACGGGGTACTCGGTGCGGACCTTACGGTGGATGACATTCCCGATATAGGGAAAAGCGTGATAGAGACGGAAAGAAAGTTTAACTCGGAAGCGGGCTTTACCAAAGAAGACGACAGGTTACCCGAGTTCATGCAGGAAGAGGAATTGCCACCACACAACGACGTATTTGACGTTCCCGACGAGGAACTGGACAAAGTCTTTGGCAGCCTGGGAATGGAATAATTTCGTGTTATCCACCCGGTGTAATGGGAGTTAAAGTCAAGCTATTTGCAAATTTTAGAGAGAAAGCGGGCGAAGCCTCCGTGGAAATCGATGCCGACTTGACAGGCGATCTCCTCGTGGAGCTGGCGGGAAGATACGAGCGGCTCGGCGAATTGATCCTCGCAAGTACGGAACCGGAAGTGACCACGAAGGATGGAGTGACGGTCATGCTGAACGGGAGAAATATCAGGTTTCTCGACGGGATGAGTACTGAACTGGAGGAAGAGGACACGCTGGCGATCTTCCCGCCCATAGGTGGAGGTTAGCTTTGGGGATCAACGTACGGCTCTACGGTGAGTTTCGTGATATTGCCCCGCGTGCGGACGAGGCAAGCGGATACATAGGTAAGGTCGAGCTGGGCGCGGAGGAAATAGATACGACCGGGGATTTGCTCGGTGAATTTGAACTGGAGGAAGAGGAAGTAAGTCACGTCTTCGTTAACGGGACCTACTCGAGTATGAAGAAGGAGCTCGAAGACGGGGACGAAGTGGCACTTTTTCCGGTGGATATGGGTTTACTTTATCACTGGTATTTTGAAGAAGAGGACTGAAGTCAGCCGAGTATGAGTCAACCACTTCAGTGGATAGGAAGGCTTCCCGGAATCCTCCGGGAAGCCTTGTTGCTTTCTAGTAGCTTATTTTTCCACCGGGTAACCGGCGTCCTTCCAGGCAAGAAAACCGCCGCTCATGTTGTAAGCTTCGGTGTAGCCCAGAGTATGAAGAACTGCAACTGCGTAAGCGCCTCTCGTGCCGGCTTTGCAGTATACGTACATGGTTGCATCCTTGTTATCCGGTAACTTATCCAGGTTCTGCGCGAGGTCGCTTAACCTGACCGTGGTTGCTCCAGGTATTTTACCCTGTTCAACTTCACCAGGAGTTCGAACGTCGAGAATGAAGAGGTTTGGTCTGACCTTCCTCTGCGTGTTGACTTCCTTGGGGCTAATGGTGTAGAAGCCCTGCTTGTGGACGTCTTTCAGAAAATCGTCCGCGGCATTAACTACGTCCATATGGTCCGAAGCAACTGCCGCCCCCGTACCGGCTACCAGAACTGCAAGAGCTATTGAAAGTACTGCAAGTGATTTCTTGTTAAACATCTGCACACCTCCAAATGTGCTTGAGAAAATTTAGTGGCCCTGTCCGGCCATTAGAAGTACGAACCTTATACCCGTTCCTCCAAACAGAGAAAAGAGTGCCACTGCTTTCGTGACACAACAGATCAACTTCTCCCGCCGCGTCTGGGAGGACATCCAGAATACCCCCAGTATTGCCGGAAGCCCGAATCCTAACCCGATCAACAACCACCAGACCAGGCCGTAGTTGCTGATCAAATGGCTGTAAGCCCCCTGGACCGCCTGAGTTCCCCCGTAAAGCTCGCCAACGTAAAAACCAAAAAGAACGGCCGAAGAGACCGAAGCGATCGTCAGAACCCAGCTTGAAACAGTCCTTTCAATGTTGAGCAGTTCCAGCAATCCGCCGGCCATGGCAACTGCCGAAACCGCAAATAGAGGCGCCAGTAGCATGGAACTGACGAGGGGCATGGCGGCCATGCTCGAAGTTAACATTGCCCCCGTGTAGGTCGTGACTGCGACGGCCAGGATAATCGAGCTCCAGGAGAGGAAGTTGTCCGCGAAATTGCTTAATTCGATATATCCGAAATAATCCGCTATGAATAAAACCATTACTATTCCTGTAAAAAGGAGTGCCCAGGAGCCCCAGCTGATTGCAGCCGTAACTCGAAAACTGAAAAACAGCCAGAAACCCCCGACTATCGTATGTTTCGTACTGCTAAAACAGTAGACCAGGTACCCGTGCTCCGCCGGTAGGTCGATAGTAAACTTCCGCTCGAGCGCGGGGATTCGGGCTACTATTTGCGCGACCTCAGTAGGGCGGGTCCCCGTGCCCGCCCGGAATGGCTGTTGTTGTCCTTCCACCTCGGTGTGAGGACGAGGGCTACTGGGTTAATTAATCTCATCGGAGGACCGCGCGACTCAGCAGGCTGGGCCCCCGCGCCCAGCCGGAAGGGCGTCTGCAACGGACCCCCCGATAAAGATCATGTTACGTTTATAAAGCTGAAGGAATTGAGTAGAAGGAATATTTGAGAGTGCAAAAAATTAACCTTCATTGAAAACAGGAGCCTGAAGGTATTTAAAAAAGTTGCCTATTCCAGCAATCGCAAGCTCCCATTCTTCCTCCAGATTCAGGATACCCCGGATTTCTCCGACCAGTTCTTCGAGATCGTATCCCACACCCCTGGTACCGAAATCCCCGAAATAGGATAAGTCCTTTCTTATCTGGGACGGTTTGATACCGAGAAACTCGGAAAGTTCTTTTGAGGTTAAAGTTCGTCGGTGAGAGAAAAGACTCCCGGTGCCCGTAAAAAATTGAAGT
>CAZNVA010000095.1:0-5644 GCA_964576335.1 uncultured Thermotogae bacterium
CAATTACACGCGTTTGTCGGAAAAAGGACGTTCGTCAGATTTTTAACATAAGATACCTTTTGTTAAAAATACGTTGAAACCCCCTAAAATAGGGACCTGATATTCCACGATTCCTCTCAGAACTGGTAATCTTCGATTATTTTCTTCTCCGAGTCCTTTTCGCCGACTTCGACGGTAACTTCTATGTGTTTTCTGATACCCGAGTGTTCCAGCTTTGGCTTAAAGAGGTTATCCAGCTGAAATATTCCGGCGGAATTTGACATGTCTATTACTATTTCAACGGGTTTGGCGCTTCCGCTCTTGATTGTTACCTCCTCGATGGCAGTAGCTGAGACGGAATGGATCGTTAGATCACCTTCGCTGAAAGGGATTCTTGCCCTGCCCTGCTCCATATCCAGGGCATCGGCAACCTTTACCGTCCCGGCCTCGAGAGTGAGGGTTTCCATCTCCGTCTCGTGAGCATAACAGGCGTGAAGGACTTCGCCTTCAATGATTCCCAGGTCCTTTCCCTCATATACGTCTTCCAGGAGATCCGGAATAAGTGACTCAGCAATACCGATTCCGAACTCCTCGTGGTGCACCCTGTGGACCGCGTGCCCGAGGTCATGCAGTACTGCCGCCAGGACGATCACGACTTCGGCGTCGTTTTTGTCCATCCCGTAAGCCGTTTTGACGCTCGAATCCACTCCGCTACCGTTGATCAACCTGAACATCTTGAGGGCGGAATTCGCGACGATTTTCGAATGAACCGGGCCGTGGTCGTTTATCCCGAGCCTGTCCACCGCATTTACGTTTGCCACGGTCCAGATCCCGTTGAGCCTGCCGTGGTTTTTTATACTCTTAACTATTTTTTTGAGCTTTTCGTTGTTATGAGTCGGAACTCTAAATTGCATGGCTATCACCCTCTCTCCCTAAAGCCACTCCGTCCACCACTTGTTTTCTTCCTCTGGACTGACCTTACTCTCGCCGCTTTCGGGTTCTCCTTCCGCCATTGCGAGAATCAGGTCGCGCTGGAAGCTTATTTCCTCCATCAGGTAGTCTATCATGGCAGTATCAGGTTTATTACGGTTTATTGTGGAAGTATACGAATCCTTATCAATCTCCTTTTCTTTTTCAGAACTGTTATCCGATTTAATAACTTCAGCGGCTTCGGACAGGAGTAATCCGCTTTCGTATAAATCCTGCAATCTTGATAAAACCGATATACCTTCCTCTCCCACCAGTATCTCGTTGTTTTCCCCTCGTTTCATGTACGGCTGGATTACTTCCTCTACCGCCTTGATCCGGTTCCGGGCCTGGTGGATCGTGTCGAGTCCAAGTATATCTTTGATCTGTCTTACGCTCTTCATCTCTGCTCACCTCGCGTGGAACTGAATTTAATCATAACTTACCGAACTGGTTATGCCAAACTCGCTCTCAAACTGAGTCTTAGCTGAAGATTTGCTGGCTAGGTGGGTACCCGGTTTGTTAGCTTCTGGAGCAATTAGGGAAAACGGAAAGCTTGAGTGGGATTTTAATTATATTTATAATTCATATGGTATTTTTGGACTATTCTGCATCAAATGGAGATATTGCATGAAGTGATATATCCCGAGATAGGGAAAACTGAGTTTTAGGTAAGGAAGGGGGAAGTAGTTGAACAAAAACGTCGCAAAAAAACGTCGTTAACGAGGTGAAACCATGCCCGAAGAAAATCCAGAACTGGAGTTGAAGGTAGCGGGAGCAAATCAACAGGACTTTGGAAAAGGTGTAGCAAGGATCAGTACGGACAGCATGCAGGAACTGGGAGTGTCGCGAGGGGACATCGTGGAAATAGAAGGCGGGGAAATGACGGCCGGGATAGCAGTGGAAGGTTACTCGCAGGACCAGGGCCTGGATATATTGCGAATAGATGGGTTGATGCGCAGTAACGCCAGTACGAGTATCGGGGATTACGTAAAAGTGAGGAAAGCCAGAACCAAGGAGGCAAAAAAGATAACGATCGGACCTGCCTCCGACAAACTGAGGCTTCAGGGTAGTGGTCAGAGTCTGAAGCAAGTGCTCGGCGGGCGACCGCTGACTACCGGTGACGTTCTTTCTACGACCATCAGACGATCAAAGAGCCCCTTCGGGTCCGACCTGATGCAGGAAAGCTTCTTTCAGGATTTCCTTGATTCCAGCAGTTTCGGTCTGGGGGAAATAAGGCTGCAGGTTCTTAATACAAACCCGAGCGGCGTCGTAAAGGTGACGAACCGAACTCAAATAGAACTAAAACCCGAGTATCAGGAAGTCGAGGAAGGGGAGAAAGGAGTGGGAGTTACTTACGAAGATATTGGTGGTCTGGATGACGTTCTGCAGCGGATAAGAGAGATGGTTGAACTTCCACTTAAGAACCCGGAACTCTTCGATCGGCTCGGTATAGATCCCCCGAAGGGAGTACTGCTGTATGGACCACCGGGAACCGGAAAAACCCTGCTGGCAAAAGCAGTAGCGAACGAAACGGACGCCCACTTTACCTCGATAAACGGCCCGGAGATAATGAGTAAATACTACGGCGAATCGGAACAGCAGCTCAGAGAGGTATTCGAGGAGGCCTCCGATAACTCCCCCGCCATAATCTTCATCGACGAACTGGATTCGCTCGGAGTCAAGCGGGAAGAAGCTTCCGGTGAGGTAGAAAGAAGGGTTGTCGCTCAGTTGCTTGCACTGATGGACGGACTAAAGCCGAGGGAAAACGTGGTTGTCATAGCGGCCACGAACAGAGTCGACGCGGTTGACGAAGCGCTAAGACGGCCCGGAAGGTTCGACCGGGAAATCGAGGTCGGGGTACCGGATACCGAAGGGCGTAAAGAAATTTTCATGATTCACACTAGAGGCATGCCGCTCGACGAGGACCTGGACCTGGATGAATTCATTGATCTGACCTACGGCTTCACGGGCTCGGACATCGAGGCCCTGGCAAGGGAATCTGCCATGAATGCACTGAGGCGGCTTTTACCGGAGATAGACATTCAGGACGAGTCCATTCCATCGGAGGCCCTGGAGAAGCTCGTGGTCACCAGGCAGGACATGTTCGAGGCGTACAAAGGGATAGACCCAAGTGCACTGAGGGAGGTTCTCGCCGACATACCACACGTTAGCTGGGAGGACGTCGGAGGGTTGGACGAAGTAAAGCAAACGATGTCCGAAATAATCGAATTGCCGCTGACCAACCCGGAATCTTTCCGCAGGATCGGCATAGACCCCCCGCGCGGAGTCCTGCTTTACGGCCCGCCCGGTACGGGAAAGACTCTGATGGCGAAGGCGATAGCCAACGAAAGTAACGCCAACTTTATCACGGCAAAGGGAAGCGACCTGCTTTCCAAGTGGTACGGTGAATCGGAACAGAGGATTGCCGAGGTCTTCGACAAAGCCAGACAGGTCTCGCCGGCGATAATCTTCCTGGACGAGCTGGACGCTCTGGCGCCGGAAAGAGGCGGTGGCGCCGGAGAGCCGAGAGCCACGGAAAGGATCGTCAACCAGCTGCTTTCCGAAATGGACGGCCTGGAAGAACTGAAGGGGGTCGTCGTTGTAGCTGCAACCAACAGGCCGGACATGGTCGATTCGGCATTGCTGCGACCGGGCAGGTTCGACGAGTTAATTCACGTCCCGGTACCGAAAAGGGATGGCAGGTTGAAGATATTTGAGGTGCACACGGACAAGATGAACCTGGAACCGGGAGTGGACCTGGAGAAGCTGGCCGACCTCTCGGATAACTATACCGGTGCGGACATAGCGGCAGTCTGCAAGAAGGCCGGGCGTCTCGCTCTGCGCGAGGACGTGGATTCTCAGTACGTCGGGATGAACCACTTCCTCGAGGCGATCGACGACACCCCCGCATCAGTTACGTCGAACACCAGGCAAAAATACGAAAATATCGAACGGCGCCTGAAGGAGAAATCGGGGGACATCGGATTTAAACCGGAATCGGACGAAGAGTAACCGGGGCCGGGCTTCCGGCCCTTCCCGTTTTTCACCGGCGAAGGATTGCTATACCGGAACAGATCCCCTATAAATACCGAAATAGTTTAAGCATTCGGAGGATGATCCTAATTGATCAGGGATGAACATTGTGGTGCATTGAGTCAGGAAAACATCGGGGATTCCGTCACTCTTGCTGGCTGGGTAACCAACCGGCGGGACCTCGGTGGTTTACTTTTTATCGATCTACGAGACAGGTCCGGAATTGTCCAGTTACTTTTTACCCCGGACAGGGAGGATTTACACGAGCGAGCCGGAGACCTGAACAGGGAGGACGTCGTCAAAGTCGAGGGCACTATAATAGAAAGAGGGGAAGATAACATAAATCCGGACCTCGATACGGGCCGGATTGAACTCGAGGTAGAAGAACTGGAGGTACTCAATTCAGCCGACAACCTACCCTTTTCGCCCGGGAACGGTCTGGAGGTAAATGAGAATACCAGACTAAAGTACCGCTACCTCGATCTGCGGCGGGACGGAATGAGGGAGAACATCGCCCTGCGGCACCGGACCTTCAAGAGGATCCGGGATTACTTTGACGAGGAGAACTTCTGGGAAATCGAGACTCCGGTCCTGACAAAAAGCACGCCGGAAGGGGCCCGGGACTTTCTCGTCCCCTCGCGGTTGCACCACGGCAAGTTTTACGCGCTACCGCAGTCACCCCAGCTCTTCAAGCAGCTATTTATGGTTAGTGGGTTCGAGAAGTACTTCCAGATAGTAAAGTGTTTCCGGGACGAGGACCTCAGGGCGGACAGGCAGCCCGAGTTCACTCAACTGGACCTTGAGATGTCCTTCGTGGACGAGGAAGACGTGATCGAGGTTACCGAAGGAATGGTAAAGAAGGTGTTTGACGCCGAACTCGAGCCGGAGCTGGAACTTCCCCTGGCCCGGATGCCCTACGAAGAAGCCATGAACAAGTACGGTTCGGATCGGCCCGACCTCCGCTTTGGCCTCGAACTGGTCGACTTGTCGGACGCCGTAAAGGATTCGAACTTTAAGATATTTTCCGGAACGGTTGCCGGTGGTGACGTGGTCAAGGGGCTCTGCCTCAGTGATCCGATCGATTACAACAGGTCCCAGCTAGATTCGCTGGAAGACCTCGTTAAGGATGGCGGAGCGAAAGGTCTGCTCTGGGCCGACGTTACTGAAGAGGGACTCGACGGACAATTTACTTCACACCTTACCGCCGATACGGAAAAAGCTATTATCGAGGAATTTGACGCCGAGCCGGGAGATCTCGTTTTTATAGTAGCCGATACGAGAAGGACGGCGAACCAGGTTCTCGGTCAGCTCAGGCTCAAACTGGCGGAGGACCACGAGATGATTCCGGAGGACGAGTGGGAGTTCGTCTGGGTAACTCACTTCCCTCTTTTTGGCGAAGCCGAAGGTGGCGGAGTGACCTCCGAACACCACCCGTTCACCTCTCCGAGAAAAGAGGACCTCGAGCGACTGGAGGAAGAACCGCTCGACGTGGAGGCCAGGGCCTACGACCTGGTCCTAAATGGAATAGAGTTAGGCGGGGGTAGCATCAGGATCCATGACCGCGAACTCCAGGAGAGGATATTTGACGTGCTAGGTATTACCAAGGACGAAGCGGAGGAGAAGTTCGGTTTCTTCCTCGAGGCCCTGAACTACGGAGCGCCGC
>CAZNVA010000096.1:0-5615 GCA_964576335.1 uncultured Thermotogae bacterium
ATTCTGCCCAATTCTTCAAAAAAGGCTTTGGGTTTTCTACGTTATGAACATGTCCGGTGCATATATGACATCGGCAAAGCCGTCTGCCAGGCCGGAATCGTAGACCTTAACCAGAACCCATGGCGCTTACCCCTTCATTCCGCCGGCAGTAAGACCTCTAACTAGGTAGTTCTGGATAAGTAACCCAAATATTATCAACGGTATTGCCGCAAGAAGCCCCGAGGCACTCATTATTCCCCAGCTAACCGATTTCTCGCTGACGAAAGATTTAATCAGTACCGGTATGGTTCTGGTTTTCGTGTTTGTCAGGACCAGGGCGTACATGAATTCGTTCCAAGTTATCAGGGCGACAAGAACTGAAGTGGCAGCAAGGCCGGGAGCAACGAGTGGCAAAGTTACTTTTCTTATAGCCTCGAGGCGAGAGCAACCGTCCACCATTGCCGCCTCTTCCAGCCCTGGAGGCACTCCATCGAAGAAACCCCGCATCATCCATATGGCAAAAGGCAAAGCAAAGAAAGTATGAACGAGGATAATTGCAGGGTAGGTGCCGGTTAAATTCAGGAACCTGGAAATGAGAAAGAAAGGTAAAACCATGGTTATCGGGGGGACCATTCTGGCAAATAGAACCATAAAAGAAATTAACTGGCCGTAGCGGAAGTCGAACCGCGCCAGACTATAGGCCGTGGGAACCCCAAGAATGAGAGAAATGCTAATGGCACTTAAAGTTATCAACGTACTGTTTATAAAGGGACGAATCAATTCCGCCTGGTTGAGAAACGACACGTAGTTCTCGAGGGTAAAGTGGGACGGAATCCACTGCGGCGGTATGGCGAACTGCTCGGCCGGCGGTTTAAAAGAAGACAGGACTATCCAGGCAATCGGAAATAGCGTCCAGGCCAGTATCAGAAGACTGCCGAGAAGATATCCCAGAGAGGGTAAATGATCTCGTATTCTGCCAATAGCATTCGAGGAAGTCATAATTTAATCAGCCCCTATTACCATCATGTATATTGCCGTTAACGTGGCAGCAAGAATTGCAGCGATTACACCGAGAACACTGGCTCTCCCGAATTGATAGGACTGAAAAGCCAGTGAATAACCGGAAAAAGATAGCACTTCCGAAGCCGTCCCCGGACCTCCTCCCGTCATGATAACGATACGGTCGAAAAGGCGGATGCTCGTAATCGTTCTAATTGCCAGCGCAACCAGAATGGAGGACTTTAAAAGCGGAAGGGTAATGTGCCGGAACTTTTGCCAGGCGTTTGCCCCGTCGACCTTTGCAGCTTCGTAGGGTTCGGTTGGCAAAGACTTCAATCCGGCGAGCAGAACCAGAACGACAAATGGCAAAAACTGCCAGTTGTCCACCAGAATTAGTACGGGTATCACCAGGCCATCATTGGCAAGCACGGGCGGGTTCATCAGGAAAGTTAATCCCAGCTTTTCAAATATCTGTGGGAGCGGTCCGTAATTCGGGTTTAAGAGAAACCGCCAGGTGAAGCCTACTATTACCGGTGCGATAAAGAACGGTATCAGAAAAATTGACCGCACGATCTTGACTCCGCGAAATTCCCTGTTCAAAAACAGCGCAATCAAGAGCCCCAGCAGCAGCTCGGTCACTATTGCCCCACCGATGAAGTAGAAAGTTCTACCAAACATCGCCCAAGTCGCCGGGTCTCCCAGTATCTCAACGTAATTGGATATTCCGGCAAAAGTTCTCCCGAGATCCGGACGGAGCAAGTTCTGGTTGTGGAAGGAGAGAAAAATTACGTAACCGAGCGGAAACAAAAAGAGCAAAGCCAGATAAATTAAACCGGGCAGCAGGTATCTAATTCTCTCCTGCGCAATGATGTCGGTAATTCTTTTGATCATCTTTACCCCTTGAAATCTTTAACTGAGACTATGGCCGAGAAGCGGCCGCCAGAAGCGGCCGCTCTCGGTTGTCTTCAATTAAAACGGTGAATTTAGTCGTAGTAGCCGCCTTCTTCCAGCCTTTGCTCTGCAGATTTGGCTGCCTGATCCAGTACCCTCTCCGCACCTGCTTGTCCGGTAATGTACTTTGAGACGGCTTCCGCCAGGTCAACTGCAATTATGCTCGTCCCTTCAGGTATCAGCGGAGCAATTGGCGTCGGGCTGCTGGAATTAAGAGCAGATTTGAACGAACTGAGCCACGGATAGGTATTAACCAGCTCGGGATCGCTCAGTGCACTATTTCTTGCCGGTATGTTCCCACCCGGAGTATCCGGCAGCGCGGCCTTGACCTCTGCATCCTTACTTGTGATAAATTCGAGCCATGCCCGGGCGGCTTCTTTGTTTTCGGAGGACTCCGTTACGGAAAAACCCCAGCTGATGTATAGCATTGGAAGTTCTTCTCCCGTGTTTTCCTCCGGTCTTGGAAAGCCGGTGAAGCCGACCTTGCCCTTCACCTGGGAATCGTCCCTGGTTTCAGCGTGAAGCGCACCGGTCGTCCACAGCTCCGCCATGGCACTGCGGCCATTCACGAATTCAATCAAAGCGTCCTGGAAGCCATAGGATTTTGCAGCCGGATTTGTGTACTTAAAGAACTCCTTGGTCTCTTTCAGCGCCTCTACTCCAGCTTCCGAGTTAAACACCGGACGCATGTTCTCGTCAAGCAGAGAACCACCTAGGGCCCAGAGCCTGTTCATAAAGTGGGTGGTCAGGAAGATGCTCCTCTGACCCATCATGGTAGTTCCATAAAGGTTTTCCTGATTGTTAAAGTATTCTGCTATATCCTCGTATTGCTTGGTGGTTTTCGGAGGGGCAAGCTCGTATCCGTATTCCTCTTTGAAGGCCTCTTTATGCTCTTTGTCGTTGAATAGGTCCTTTCTATAAACTATACCGCCCAGTTCGTTCATGTAAGGTAAGATGTAGAGGTGGTCGTTGTAGGTCGAGTTTTCGAGGGCGGCAACTTCATCCAGGTTGAAGGACTCAGTGTTGAAGTTATCGATTGGATAGAGATAACCGGCATTGGCGAACTCCCTGTACCATAGTAGTGAGATATAAACGACGTCAAAGCGGCCGCTATTGCCGGCGAAGTTAAACATCAATTTGTCGTGGTACTCCGAATAGGGAAACTGGACCAGTTCGACATCGTAACCGGTCTCTTCTTCAAATTCCTCTATCATGCCCTTCCAGGCTTTCGTGTGAACTCCGCGTTCACTGCTGATTACGAGATCGGCACCATTTGCCGGTGTTTGAGAAAAACCAAACAATAAAATTAAGGACAGTGCTAGTGCGATGTAGCTAAACTTTTTCACTCCACTCACCTCGCTGGGTTTGAGTTAAGATTTAAGTTAGCTCCAGCTTTTCATAAAGTTTCCTGCCAGCATCCAGGGCTACTTTTATTGAACTGACCACCCCCTGCTGGACGGCTTCGCTGTCGGCCGAGGGGACGCTAAGGTCCACGTCTTCTCCGGACGATTGTTTTTTTCTGTTGGCAAAACAGGTACCAATCACTCCGGATCGCACGTCCCGCAACTGACTTATCACGAACAGCGTGGCCGCTTCCATTTCGAGAGAGACGACGCCTTTGTTGGCCCAGCCCTCGAAATAATCCGGGGAACGAGAATAAAAGGCAGAATGCGTCCAGTTAATTCCGGTGTGGAAGTCCGAATCCAGGTCTCTGGCCGCTCCCGTTAAGGTCTGAAAAACCTCCGGGGAAGGGACTGCCGGGTACTTTTCCGGAACGTAGTACTGAGTCGCTCCGTCATCGCGAACAGCGCCGTAAGGGATTACCAAATCCCCTTCCTGAACGTAATCCTGCATGCCGGCCATACTCCCGATTCTAATCAGGACCTCGGCTCCGAGATTGATCAGCTCCTCGTAGACTATTGCGGCTGCCGGTCCACCCATCCCGGTAGAAGTAATTGTGAAGGGACGACCTTCGTAATGACCGTTGACCGTAATCAGGCCCCGGTTCTTCTGTACCCTTTTTGCGTCATCGAGCTGGTCGGCAATCTTTTCCACCCTGTTCTGGCTACCGGGCACGAAAACAATCGGGTTAATGTCCTCCGGTCCGCATTGAACGTGGTACTGCTTCTCTCCTTCCAATCCGGTCGGCTCTCGATAATCTACGTCTGCAATTTCGTGGTCCACAGTTATCCTCCTAAAGTTTTGGACTATACAAAATTCATTTCGGACAGCTATCCCTGTAGATCAAATCAGTACTGACATTTTCCGCCGGGTTACCCGCTCTGGAACTTCCAAGCCGGTCCAGCAACATCTCCGTCGCCATTTCACCCATCCTGGCTGTCGGAACATCTATAGTGGTCAGGCTCGGGTCAACGTAAGAAGCAAGCGGGATGTTGTCGTAACCACAAACGGGTACGTCTCCCGGAACTTTAACCCCACCCTCTCGAAGCGCCTTGATAATTCCGACCGCGATAACGTCGTTTGACGCGAGGATGGCTTCCGGCAACTCGGCCAGAGCCATGTACTCTTCGGCAATTTCGAAACCGGCGTCCAGACTGACGTTTTCGTACTGGTAATCAATTTTTCGTGAGGTGTCGACTTCCTGGATCAAGCCGGGCTCGATAGAAACCCCCTTGTCCCGCATGGCATGGCGGTAACCCTGAAAACGCTCCTCCACGCTGCTTATATTTGCAGGCCCCCTCACGTAGGCTATCCTCTCGAAACCATTATCCAGCAACCGAGAAGTGAGTTCGTAACTCCCCTCAAAATAAGAAGCGGTCACGATCGGGAACTCCGTCTCTTGTAACTTTCTATCGGCAAGGACCACGTCAATATCCTCTTCCGTTAATTCGTATACCGCCCGGCTATCGTCGCTGCAGGGGGTAAAGATGGCTCCGTCCACTTTTTCTTTAATCAGCGTTTCGACGAGTTCCTCTTCCCTGTTCGGATTGTTCTGAGAGTTACAGATTATCGTTGAATAGCCTTTTTCCGAAGCCTTGTCCTCGATCCCCCAGACCAGACTGGCGAAGAAAGGGTTAGAAACGTCCGGTATCAAAGCTCCAATAACTTTCGTCTCCTTGTGCCGCATTGCCTGTGCGTACTTGTCCGGAGTGTAACCGAGCTCCTTTATTGCCTCCTCCACCTTTTTCTTTGTTTCCTTCTTCATGTGCCTCCCGGCCTTTCTATTCAATACCCTGGAGACAGTGCTTGGGGAAACGCCCGCCTTTTCAGCAACGTCCTCTATGGTTATTTCTTTATTGCTCATTTTTTCACCGCTTTGCTAAAACGATTTCGGAAAACGTTTTACCAAACTTGTGGGATTTTATAGGATGCATGCTTCGTTGTCAAACAGGCCAAATTTTATGTGTAGAAAACTCAACGAATACATTCATCATTTCGTCGGGGGGTGTATTCACGAAACGTCGGCCAATGAAAGTTTGACAACCTGAATATACGAGCATAATATTTTGTAGTTGCTATTTCTATGGGAGGGACTCAATGGCTAAATATTTATCGGAAGAAGCTTTTCATGAGGCAAGTGACTTCATTACTGGTTCTGCCCGCGGTCTGGAAAGAATCCTCTACAATTATCGTTTCGGAGACGAAGACCCGGAAAACGTTTTTGCCGCAATAAAAGACTATCAAAATCCGGACGGCGGGTTTGCCCATGGCCTGGGCCCGGACCT
>CAZNVA010000097.1:0-1205 GCA_964576335.1 uncultured Thermotogae bacterium
CGGAGGAGATAGTTGATGTCTCGATCGCAGGATGAAAACCAAGCTTTGGCTACGAGGGAAGAAAAAGAGAGGGAAGGTTCGAAGCCACAGGAGAGAAGGATGACCGGTGCGAGAGCCGTAATCAAAGGTATAGAAGAAGAAGGTGTAGACACCGTTTTCGGGATTATTGGCGGTGCCATCATGCCCATATACGACGAACTGGGAAAGTCGGAGCAAATAAGGCACATCACTACGACTCACGAACAGGGAGCCGCTCACGCGGCAGATGCTTACGCTCGGGTGAAGGACGAGCCCGGTGTCGTATTTGCCACGAGTGGTCCGGGGGCTTCCAACCTGATGACCGGAATAGCGAATGCTTACATGGATTCGGCACCGGTGGTTGGATTTACCGGTCAGGTCGCGACCTCGCTGATCGGCCAGGATTCCTTTCAGGAAGTCGACGTCAGAGGGATGAGCGATCCAATTACCAAGCACAACTACCTCGTTATGGACCCGGAAGAGGTTCCCGGAACGGTTAAAGAAGGTTTCCACCTTGCTACCTCCGGGCGACCGGGTCCGATAGTTATCGACCTACCGAAGGACGTCCAGCAGGGTGAACTGACCTGGCCGGAAAACGGTCCGGTCGTGGAAGAATTCGAGAGTTACGACCGGAGCCGGAGCGTCGATGAAGGGGAGGTAGCCGAGCTGGCAGAAGCTCTGGAAAAAGCCGAACGCCCGGTGGTCCTTGTCGGTGGTGGAGTCGGACATGCCAACGCGAGCGGAGAGCTGATGGAAGTAGTTGAAGAGATGAAGCTTCCGGTATCCAGTTCCCTGATGGGACTGGGCAGCGTGGATACGCGCGACCCTCATTTCATCGGCATGGTCGGCATGCACGGATCGGGACCGGCGAACAAGGCGATAGCTAAGTCAGATTTACTCCTTGCCGTCGGAACGCGACTCGACGACAGAATAACGGGGGACGTCGACAACTTCGCACCGAACGCGGAGGTAGCTCACATCGACATCGACCCCGCCGAAATGGGAAAGATCATCCAACCGGATTACCCGGTGGTCGGTGACGCGAAACAGGTACTGTCTCAGCTGAAGGACGAAGTAACTGGAGCAAAAGAGGGCGTAGATGACTGGTGGAAAGATATAAAAAGCTGGTTCGAGAAATATACGCCGGAAGTCGATGGGGACGAATCCGTTCTCAAGCCGCAGAAAGT
>CAZNVA010000097.1:1305-5596 GCA_964576335.1 uncultured Thermotogae bacterium
AGAAATATACGCCGGAAGTCGATGGGGACGAATCCGTTCTCAAGCCGCAGAAAGTTGTCGGAGCGCTGGACCAGATGACTGGAGACGAGACGATCGTTACTACCGGAGTCGGACAGCACCAGATGTGGGCGGCCCAGGGCTACGGTTTCTCTCGCCCGAATCAGTTGATTACCAGCGGCGGGCTGGGAACGATGGGGTTTGGTTTTCCTGCAGCGATAGGAGCCCAGGTTGCGGCCCCTGACCGACCGGTCGTATCGATAACGGGTGACGGATCCTTCCAGATGAATATTCAGGAGCTTACAACTGCCGTCCGGGAGGAGCTACCAGTAACGGTAGTTATCCTGAGGAACGGCTCACTCGGTATGGTCAGACAGTGGCAGCAGCTCTTCTTCGATAACAGACTGGTGGAAACGCTAATCGACGAGGGTACGCCTTCACTCGCCAAAGTTACGGAAGCTTACGGAGGTAAGGGTGTAACTGTCGCGAGCGAGGACGACCTGGTTTCCGGTCTGGAAGAAGCGTTGAGTTACCAGGCTGGACCTTCGGTGGTCGAATGTTTCGTTGCGGAAGATGAAAACGTCTTTCCGATGGTACCGGCCGGAGCCGCGAACGAGGACTTCATTCTGGAGGAAAACGATGCCTAAAGGAGAACAGTTCCATCCACTCACGGCTCTGGTCAAGAACGAAAGCGGAGTTCTCTCCAGACTATCCGGACTATTTGCCCGGCGCGGTTTCAACATAGATAGCCTGGCAGTGGGGGAGACGAAAAACCCGAAGTACTCGCGGATGTCGATCGTCGTCAAGGGTGATCGGGAAGTACTGGATCAGGTGGTAAAGCAACTGAACAAGCAGGTCGACGTGATTTCGGTCAAGGACCTTTCGGATAAGAAACACGTCGAAAGGGAACTTTCCCTGATCAAGGTCCATGCCAGCAGCGATAACAGGAGCGAAATAATAGAGCTTGCCGACATATTTGACGCCAGAGTGGCTGATGTGGGTAAGGAATTCGTCATGGTGGAAGCGACCGGCAGTGCCGAACAGGTGGAAGCGCTGGAGGACCTGCTGGAGGAGTTTGGAATAGAGGAAATGGCCCGGACGGGTAGAGTCGTCCTGGAGAGGTCGAAAAAGAAGGAAGAAGAATAACCTATAGGAGGTTAGCGTGTCAGCAACCGTTTATTACGAAGAAGACGTGGACGAGTCGTACATAGCAGACAAAAAAATCGCGATCATTGGTTACGGAAGTCAGGGTAGAGGTCAGGCGCAAAACCTGAACGACAGCGGCTACGACGTGGTCGTCGGCCTGCGCGAGGGTAGTTCCTCCCGTGAGGTCGCCGAGGCGGACGGTCTGGAGGTCACGAATATAGAGGACGCGGCGAAAACCGGTGACGTCATTCAGATACTAATTCCGGACAACGTCCAGCCGGAGGTTTACGAATCGCTTATCGAACCGGGACTGGAGGAAGGGGACGCGCTTTTCTTCTCCCACGGTTTCAACATCCATTACAACCAGATCCAGCCGCCGGAGAACGTCGACGTCGTCATGGTGGCCCCGAAGGGACCGGGTAACCTGGTCAGGCGGGTCTACACCGAAGGACAGGGGGTTCCGGCTCTGCTGGCAATTTATCAGGACTTTACCGGTGAATCCCGGGATACGGGACTTGCCTATGCCCACGGCCTCGGCGCGACCAGGGCCGGCGTCATTCTGACGACCTTTAAAGAAGAGACCGAAACGGACCTCTTCGGAGAACAGGCGGTCCTCTGTGGTGGCGTAACCGAGCTGATCAAAGCCGGTTTCGAGACGCTAACCGAGGACGGTTACCAGCCCGAGATTGCTTACTTCGAAGTGTTGAACGAGCTGAAACTGATAGTTGACCTGATCTACGAGGGTGGACTGACCGAGATGCGCCGTTCAATCAGTGATACGGCGGAGTACGGTGACCTGACCCGGGGAGAACGAGTAATTGGTGAAGAGAGCAGGGAAGCGATGAAGGAACTGCTGGAAGAGATCAAGTCCGGCGAATTTGCCCGGGAGTGGATCAACGAGAACAAGGCCAACCGGCCTCAGTTTACCCGGCTCCAGGAGATGGACGAGGAACACGAGATAGAAGAGGTCGGCCGGAAGTTGAGAGAGCTGATAACCCGATAGGGTAAGTTATGAGAGAGAGAACGGTAGAGATATTTGATACCACCCTCAGGGACGGAGAGCAGACGCCCGGGCTGGGATTTTCCCGCGAGGAAAAACTGGAGATAGCCAGGCAGCTGGATAAGCTCGGGGTTGACGTAATTGAGGCGGGGTTTCCGGCGAGCTCGCCCGAGGAAAAGGAATCAGTAACTGAGATAGCTGAAGCAGTTGAAACCCCCGTCTGCGGGCTTGCCAGGATCAAGGAGAGGGACCTGTTACCTGCCTTCGATTCCGGCGTGGAAATAGTTCACCTGTTTGCCTCAACTTCCGATATCCAGCTGGAAAAATCGATGAAGATGACCCGAGAGGAAGTCTTGGAAGCTTCGGTCGATACCGTGGAACGGGTAAAAGAGGAAGGGAAGACCTGCATCTATAGCCCGATGGACGCCACTCGAACGGAAACCGACTTCCTATTGAAAATCAGTCAGGCGGTAAAGGAAGCAGGTGCCGATACCATAAACCTTCCCGATACTGTCGGCGTTGCCCGTCCGGATGGAGTGAAAGAAATGGTGGATGAGGTATATCAAGCGGTAGATATCCCGCTGAGCGTTCACTGTCACGACGATTACGGCCTTGCTCTAGCCAATTCCCTTGCGGGGGCAGAAGCTGGAGCAACGGAGATACAGGTAACGGTGAACGGAATCGGCGAACGGGCCGGCAACGCTGCGCTCGACGAGACGGTGATGAACCTGGAGCGAATGGACGGGCTGACCACGGGAATTAAAAAGGATTCGCTGTTCGAAACGTCCAAACTGGTGGAAAGGTTGAGTGGAACACAGTTGCCGCCAAACAAGCCAATAGTGGGCAGAAATGCTTTTTCGCACGAGAGCGGAATCCACGCAGCCGGGATGGTCGAGGACGACAGTACGTTCGAGCCGGAACTGCTCGATCCGGAAACCGTCGGCCACAGGAGGAGGTTTATTGTTGGTAAGCATGCCGGCCGGAGCGGGCTGAAGAAGGTGCTGGCCGAAGCCGGCCTGGAGCCAAGCGAGGAAGACCTGAACGGGATCCTGAAGAAGGTAAAGTCGATGAGCAGCAACGGCAACAAGCTATCCGAGGCGGACATCTACGCAATTGCCGAGACGGAACTGGATAAGCCCGACAGGGAGGAGCTGGTCGATCTGGATCAGGTATTCGTAATGACAGGGGACAACGCGACACCGACGGCGACGATAACTGCCAGCGTCAACGGCGAGGAGAGGACCGAGTCCGGTAACGGCGTCGGACCGGTCGATGCAGCTTTTGGCGCCATGCGGAAGATCATCGGTGAAGAGAAGCAGATTGAAATATCGCAGTTCCGCGTTGACGCGATTACGGGCGGAAGCGACGCAGTTGCAAACGTGGTCGTAGCGCTAGAGGACGAACTGGGAACGTCCGCCGAAGCCCGGGGGACCGGTGACGACATCGTGATCGCCAGTGTCGAAGCGCTGCTGAACGCCGTCAATCACCTGGCCAGGAAGGACGATAGCGAGCGGAAGCAAGGGAAGAAAGTGAAAAGTAAAAGGTGATTTCGATGGACGTTTTGTACTTCCATCAAAAAAAGCCGCAGCCGAATCTTGGCGTGGAAGTTGCTGCTTCCGATCTCGGTCTCATTCTCAATCCTTTCTTCGTTTAACAGTAACAAAGAGAGGGCTCAGAACCGAGAAAATTCCAGCGACGCGGCGCATATGTTTGACCGAACCAGAAATTATCTGAGTCTAACTCAGGAATTTCTGGAGAGGGATATTATCATAACCGAATGGGATGATATGTTTATGCATAATGTTCTCTACAGGAAAAGCCACTACCGTGAAGAGAGGGGTTTGAGCACGCGAGTCGGAAATTTCTCGGTTCGGGAAAGCCCGGAGGTCGAGAATAAGTCCCAGGAAAGGGCGGAGCTGTGCTCGCTCGGTTTTTGAAGGTATTTTTCTTACTGAGAGCTAAAGGTTCATTCTTGAAAATAATGATATTGAAAAAGGTTTTTTATGGTACAAATTCAGGGACAATATATGGTGAGTAAACTATGAAAGTTAATCTATCAGTTTTAAAAAAATATTTGAGGATAGATAGGGGGGAAACATGAAAAACGTAGCAGTAATACCAGGAGATGGAGTAGGACCGGAGGTAGTT
>CAZNVA010000098.1:0-5525 GCA_964576335.1 uncultured Thermotogae bacterium
AAACCAGCGAAGTGACTTCGTTCAGCAAAAATATCCTCCTGGAAGGTGCCTGCTTCGACCAGGCCAGGATCAGGAAATCATCCCAGATCCTCGGGATGACGACGGACGCCTCGCGCAGGTTCGAAAAGGGGATGGATCCCGGAGCAACCGTTCGGGCCATAAACAGGGTGACGGAAATACTCGGAGAACAGAAAGCTTTTGCAACCGCCTCCAAACTTGCCGACAGCTACCCCGCACCGGCGGAACCGAAAGAAATCTCCCTGCGCAAGGAACGCGCCGACTCCATAATCGGAGTGGAAATCGAAAAAAACGAGATAGAGAGAATTCTCACCGGATTGGGTTGCGGCGTAGACGAAAGTTCGGAGGAAGGTTTTTCCGTAAAGCCGCCATCGGTCAGAGTCGACCTGACCCGGGAAATCGACCTTATCGAGGAGTTAGCCAGGATCCATGGTTACGACAGAATCCCGGAAACCCCACCCGACTCCGGGGAGGTAAACCTCTTCCGGACCCGGGAAGAAAAGGCAACTGAAAAAGCAAGAGAAGTGCTTACCGGCCTCGGGTTGTACGAGGTAATCAGTCCCGGCTTTGCTCCGGATAAGCAGCTGGACGAGGAGAAAAGCGGGGTCGAATTGAAAAACCCGATGGGCGAAAAACGAAGCGCACTCAGGCCCGACGTGGCTTCCAGCCTGGTTCGCCATGCCGAAAACAACTTCAAGGAGGAATCCGATTCCATCGCCCTGTTTGAAATCGGGAACGTCTTTCAGCCGGGTGAGGACCAGCCGCTCGAGACGACCGGACTCGGGATCTTCCTTGCCGGAAGGCGCTACGAGGGAATCGACGGCAAGGAAAACTACAGCTTCTGGGACTTAAAGGGGGTACTTGAGGATTTCTTCGACGCCCTGGCGATAGATGCCGTCTTCGAACCTGGCGGACCCGAGTTCCTCCATCCGGGCAGGAAAGCAGAAGTGTCCCTTTCAGGGGAAAGCGTCGGTTACGCCGGGGAGTTGCATCCGGACCGGGCCGAGGAATACGACCTGCCGGAACGGGTTTATCTATCCGAGCTGAACTTCGGGGCGTTAATCGAGAGAACGAGTTTCGAGGGCTCCTACGAAAAACTGCCCCAATTCCCGGCCTCCAAGCGCGATTTATCCCTCACCGTACCAAAGGATGTGGCCGAAAAAGATATTAGGGCAACTATAAACGACCAGCCCCGGGTGGAAGGTTTATACCTGTACGACCTTTACCAGGGCGAACAGATAGATTCCGATAAGAGGAGCCTGACTTACGAGATAACTTTCCGCGATAACGAAAAAACTCTCAGCGACGAGGAAGTCGACGAGATAGTCGACAGTATCAGGGAAGAACTAAAGGCCAAAGGTATAGCGTTGAGGGAGTAATTATTGTCCAGCTACCACAGCAGTTGCGCGGAAGATACCAGAGAAGTCGGGAAGAAGCTCGTCGGGGAGAATCCGGAAGGTACGATCGTCTGTCTCTACGGTCCCCTGGCAGCCGGCAAAACCACACTTGTCAAGGGAATGGCAGAAGGGCTGGGTATTGAAGAGCCGATAGTCTCACCCTCTTACGTACTGATGCGGGAGTACGAGGGCGAGGCACCACTATTCCACCTGGACCTCTTTCGGATCAACTCCGGGGATGAATTTATCGAGGCCGGGCTGGAAGATTACCTTCTGGTGGAAAAAGGCTTCACGGCAATAGAGTGGGCCGGCCGAATTGACGGCATTCTGCCGGAGGAAAGAGTAGAAGTAAAGCTTGAACTTCGGGGCGAGGACGAAAGGGAAATAGAAGTCGTTCGAACCCAGGAGGAAAAAGAGGACGAAGGAGATAATTGATTGCCGGCTCTTCTGCTTACCAACTTAAAACATGGTGGTCGGCGCGGAGCTTCGAGACGCTTCGGTAAATTTCCGAACTTGATTGGGAAAGGCTACTCAAATATAATTGCTTTGCTTACCTGCCGAGGTGGCGGAATTGGCAGACGCGCATGGTTCAGGTCCATGTGGACATTTTTTACGTCCGTGCGGGTTCAAGTCCCGCCCTCGGCACCAACCAAACACTTCTACCTTAATCAGTTCTCGTTACTTCTAGGACTATCTTTTATCCACCCTATTAAAACGATTCTAGCTTCACTATAATTGAAGCGATCAGCAAAGGAGGAATTCGTGATGACAAAGCCATTAGCTCTGGAAAAGTCCGTTATCGTAGCCGGTCACCCGAGAAGCGGAACTTCGCTCGCCTGTCAGCTCGTTGAGAGCGCCGGAGTGGAGTTTCCCAACGATTTCGAAGGAGATCAGTACAATCAATCAGGGTACTACGAAATGGCCCAAAGCAAGGAAGTCTCAAAGAAGTTGCTAAAGGAAGCAATGACCGAGGAAAACACGGAGGAAATGAACGAGGTAATAAAGCGTCTCAACGAAAACGAGGGCTGGAGCGGCTTAAAGCTCGTTCGGATCCCAGCAATCTTCTTCTATCGTCACGTGGCCAAGGAAATAAAGATGGTCGGCATATTTCGCAAACCGTCTAACGTCAAAGCCAGTCTATTCAAGAGAGGTATTAGCGAGTTTCCGATATCATGGATGAAAAACGCCAACGCGCTTATAGCAGCTTACGAAAACATAGAGGATAGCATCCTGTTGAGTTACGAATCGATCCTGGAAGAAGCCCCGCACGTCGAAGAGGGTTTCGAGAAAATAGAACTGGACGTCGATAATTCCCTGATCGATAGCGACCAGCAAACCCAGCAGGATAGCCGCGTGTTCGTCACGGAACACGAAAGACGCCTCTACGAAAGACTGAAGGAACTTGAACGGGAAAGCTGCTCCAAAACCGGCTCACGCTGGCACAGGTTCCAGGTTTAAGAAATAGATTTTTTCCTTAAGCTGAACGGGAAGAAACTCTGAGCCATTTTCTCGGTATGTAGAGTTCGCCGGACTCGTCCTCTACGCCGTATTTTTCAAGGGCCGGGGCTACTGCTTTTCGCAGGGCTTCCTGGGCTTCTTCTACCGGGTAGCCGTGAAGAGCTCCAGTTGCGTAGTTCTTGAACCCACTGATGTATTCCCAGGCTTCCTGATGCAGCGGCGCCGTTAATTCCTCGGTCTCGTGTAGTTCGAGCCCGGCCCTTTTCACGAGTTCCCTGTAGTGTTCCTGCGAGTGAAACTTCGAGGCTTCTGCCTTGCCCTTATCCTTTTGCCTTTCGATTCCTTTTTCTCTCAGGAACTCGACCGCCTTTCTTACCTGGTATCGGTAGAAGGATTTAGTACCCTCCGGTCGTGCTCCTTCGTAAAAGGCAGTATTGAAGAAAAACCAGCCGTCCTCCTCAAGGTTTTCCCCTATTCGCCGGACTGCCTCGATCTGGCTTTCTTCCGAAAGGTTGTGTATTCCGTTACCCCAGAGGACGACGTCCATTCTATCCTCCCCGGTCTGCAACTCCTGGATTGGCGAATGTATGGACCGCAGAGAACCGACGATCGATCCAAGCTTGCTTCTCGCCACCTCCAGTGCTCCTTCGGATTTATCCAGACAAACAACTTCCGGTTGACCCCATTCCTCGGGCAGCTCATCGAGAAAGAGCCGCACCATGGTTCCGATACCGGTTGCTATGTCCAGCAACCTATTTACGCGACTGACACCGGAATCGACCATGGCGGCCACCCATCTAACAATTATCTTCCGGTTGACCTCTCTATACTCGGGGGTCTTCGCGAAAGGCTCAAAATTGTAGTCCGATTCTGACATAGGGCTAATTACCTTCCTGTTCCGGGGAGATGCTGAATAAGAACTGACTAGCTGACTTCAATTGCGTCAACCGGACACTCTTCCATACCTTCTTTGGCGCAATCCGCCAGGTCGTCCGGGACTTCTCCGGTTGCCTCGCCTTCCGTTCGGTATTCTTCGACTATCCTGGATTTACCGTCCTCGTCGGCTTCATATACCTCAGGGCAGAGATTGTAACAGATTGCATCAGCAATGCATGTTTCTTGGTCAACTTCAACTTTTACTGACATATCTTTGACCTCCAAGTTTTTGATTTTGTTAACAAAGTATAAATTAAGCGTTGACGTTTTTAAACTTTGCTTTTGCAAGAAAGAACTATTCACTTCTCCTCCAGCTGATCCGAGTACCTTCCCCTGATATCTTGAAAGAACTTCAGATATTCTTCCGATCTGTAATCGGGATAAGTCCAGGGCAGCGGTTTGTAACTACCGTTCTCGTATTTCAGGGTAACTTCCGCGTAAATCCCTCTCTCCAGGTATATTCGGTGGGAATAGTTCTTCGTCGTCGCCAGCACCATTTTCGAGAGGCCAACGTAGCCGGGGTCGATGTTTACCGGTCGCGCGACTTCCGTATCGAGTCTGCCGGCAAGATCCCTCTCCAGTTCGTTGGTCCGCAGCTTGATTTCGGCCAGTTCTTCCGGAGAAACCAGCGGTTGAAAAGAAAAGAACTTTTTCTTTAGCCGGTTTCCCATCTCGTCGCCGTAGTAATCCGTGTACTCGAACGGGAAAAGCTGGCTACCCCCGTCAACTCCCCCGAACAGGGATTCCAGCTCGTCCTTGACGTCCGAAATGGTTTCCGGGTAACCCGTCAGTACACCTGCAAAGAGCTTGACGGGATTCGGTTTCTTCGGCTTACCCATCGTACCTCCAGCAATTCCGAAATTAAAAAATTCCGCGGTCTTAACGAACGCTTCCAGATCAACCGTTCTTCAGCAAGTCCCTGAACGCAGAATTTAGCTCGGGATAGCGAAACTCGAAACCGGCTTCGGTTAAAGCTTCCGGTACCGCTCTCTGACCATCCAGGACGAGCGTGGCAGCTTCTCCGAAGAGTAATCGAATCAGCGGACCGGGAACCCGGAAATAAGAGGGTCGGCCCATGACTTCACCGAGCTCGGCCGCAAAATCTCGGTTCCTTTCCGGTTCCGGGGCAGTCAGGTTAAACGGCCCCGAAAGCCCTTCGTTTTCCAGCAGGAAACGTATCGCCCGGGCTTCGTCCCGGATATGTATCCACGGGTAGTACTGTTGCCCGTCCCCCAGAGGCCCACCGACCATGAACTTGAAAGGCAGGGTCAAACGAGGAAAAGCCCCGTCATCCGTACTCAAGACTAGCCCCGTCCGTATCACTACCCGGCGGGTCCCTGCCGCTTCAACTGAAGCCGTTGCCTCCTCCCACTTCCGTGCGGTTCTAGCCAGGTACCCGTCGCCGGGTTCGGAACTTTCCGTTACTACCCGATCCCCGGTCGGCCCATAGTAACCAACGGCCGAGGCCTGAACGAGCACGTCCGGCTTCTCGTCGACGCTTTCAACTGCCTCCCTGACAGCTTTGCCCGCGTCCAACCTGCTCCGCAAGATCTTCTCCTTTTTGCCCTCAGTCCACCTATCCGGAATCAACCCGGCCCCGGCTATGTTCTCACCGGCAAGGTTGACGAGGCCATCGGCCTCTTCCAGCTGGTCGCTCCAGCCCCGGGAACTACATGCATCCCATTGGACCATCCGGACCTCGGGAGAAACTTTCTC
>CAZNVA010000099.1:0-5508 GCA_964576335.1 uncultured Thermotogae bacterium
AGCGTCGGTCTTCGGAACCGAAAGTCGGGGGTTCGAATCCTCCCGGGCGTAGTTTTTAATTCCCGCCTTTCCCTTATTGCCCCAGTACGAGTATCAGTACGGAAGCTATGAGCCCCGCCCCGAGTAACTGGAGGACGGACCTTTCGACTCCCAGGATTTTTGGTTCCTGCTTCGGCCGGTTCTCCTGTTCGAATCCAAGCAGCCTTATGTCGTCTTTTTCCCCATTATCGGCGGCAAAGAGGTTGTACCTCGTCCCGCCCTTCAGGTCGATCTCTTTTTCCGCGACAAGTTTACCCGTTCTGGCTTCGGTTAATTTAAGTACGTATTCGTCCGGGGGAACCAGCCTGCAGCCACCGCTGGTCCTGAATGCTAGTTTCTCGTAAAGAGTCGGACCGTATTTTATTGAAACGTCGAGGGGCGGAGTGCCGGTTATCGCGTTGGTAAACTTTAGCTGGGAGAGGCTCTCAGACGGAGGGCAACTATCGATGGTCGTGGTAAGTTGCAGGTCCGATCGCGCCCTTCCGGTAATTGCCAGGGTATAATCCCGGTCCTCTCTGAAGGGAAACAAAGTGTTCAGGACGATCGAATTTCCGGATTCGACGGTTTTACAGATGATCCGGTTATCCCCCGGAACCAGTTCTATGTAATCCGTATTTTCACCGAATTCGAGATCCTGATCGATCAGACGTCCTTCGACCCAGACTTCCACCTCGTTTGATATCGGGGCCAGGTGAATTATCCTGACCCTCGTGCCACCGTTCGCGGCGTGAACTCCGGTGGAAATACAAAAAAAGAAAATAACCAGGGGGAAAAGGAACAGCAGTTTTCTGAACCCGATCCGCCCTGGTTTCATGGTAAACTCATGTAATCCGGCTTCCCCCGGTAGAGATTTGGTTAAAAACGTCCCTTATTCGGATTCTTCCTCGGAATTTTCTCTGGTGCTGATTACTTCGTCGATAATCCCGTAATCCTCGGCTTCTTCAGGCGCCATGAAGAAATCCCTTTCGGTATCTTCCTGAATCTTATCCAGGGGTTGACCCGTGTGGTCGGCTAGAATATTGTTGACCCTTTTCTTCACCTTGACCAGCTCGTTTGCGTGAATTTCCACGTCGGTAGCCTGACCCTGCGCGCCGCCAAGCGGTTGATGGATCAGTATTCTTGAGTTTGGGAGAGCGTACCTTTTTCCGGGTTCGCCGGTGGCCAGCAGCAGTGCTCCCATACTGGAAGCTTGCCCGACACAGATGGTCTTGACTTCCGGTTTTACGTATTGCATCGTGTCGTATATAGCCAGACCTCCGGTAACGACACCGCCCTGGGTATTGATGTACAGGTTGATGTCCTGGCTCGGGTTTTCGGCTTCCAGGTAAAGCATCTGAGCGATGATTACGTTCGATAGTTCATCCGTTACCGGCCCCTTCAGGAAGACTATTCGGTCCTTTAAGAGCCGAGAATAGATATCGTAAGTTCTTTCCTGTCCGTCGGTTTTGTCTACGACAAACGGGACTTGAGCCCTGGGTTCACTCATCTTTACCCTCCTCTGAAGTCAAGTTTGCCTGTTCCAGCAGAAAGTCCAGTACTTTTTCCTGGTTCAGAGATTCTCTGTAGGATTCCAGCTGGTCTTCGGCCTTGAGCTGGTTTTTGAACTTAATTGGGTTTACGTCCTGTTGTTCCGCTTCTTCCTCCAGCCTGTTCTCGAATTCCTCGTCCGTCATCTCTATTTCCTCTTGTCTGGCAATCTCGTTCAAAACCATTCGGCGCTTTAGCTGCTTCCGGGCCGATTCCTCGATGTCCTGAGCTACCTCGTCTTCCGTCTTGCCCTGCTCTTCCAGGATTTCGGAGTATTTCTCCGACCCGAGCTGCTCTTTTGTTTCCGAGACCCTTTCGTCGACCATGTTCTGGATCATCCTTTCCGGCGGCGAGAACTCCGTCGATTCGAGCAGATCCTCCAGGACCCTGTCCTTCAGCTCTTCCTCTCTTTCCTCTTCCTTTTCCTCGAACAGGTTGGACTTTATATCCGTCCTCAGGCTCTGGAGGTCATCGTGGCCGAGGTCCTTGGCAAGTTCGTCGTCCAGTTCGGGGAGCTGCAGTTCCTTGATTTCCTCGACTTCCAGCCTGGCTCCTTCCTCCTCGTTTGGCCCAATGATTACCTGGTCTCCGACGCTCTTGCCGATCAGGTCGCTCGTCGGATCGTCTTCGCTTACGTTAACCTGCTGAGTGTTGCCATCCGGGTCGCTGACCAGCACGTAATCTCCGTCTTCCACGACTTCCCCTTCCTTGGGGACCAGCTGACCGTTCTCCTCTCTCATTTCCTCGAGCTTTTCTTCAATTTCCTCTTCCGAGACCTCTTCTGTTCCCGGGTCTTCGATTTCAACGTCCGTGTAATCCCCAAGTTCCAGTTCTGGCATTACCTCTACGGAGGCTTCGAAGGTAAAATCCTCGTCCCGTTCGAAGTCGACGATTTCGGTTTCCGGCTGAGAAACGGGATCGATCCCGTTTTCCTTTAATGCTTCCGGCAGGTATTCTTCGACCAACTCGTTCTGAGCGTCCTCGTAAAATACGTCGTCGCCGAACCGAGCTTTAACGAAGCTCCGCGGAACCTTTCCTTTTCTGAAACCGGGGACGTCGAGTTCCTGTACCGTCTTGTTGTATATCTCGTCCAGCTTCTCGTTTACCGTGCTGCTTTCTATCGTGACCTCTAGCCTGACCTCCGAGTCCGTTCTTTCTTTGACTGTGGATTTCAAACCTTTAACCTCCAGTATCGAGTAATTGGTAGAAACTAACCCAATTATAGTTATATCCTGGAAACCCTGCAACGGGCGGAGAAATCGAAAGAAACCAGCCAGGTCGGGAATTACAAACAGGAGGTTAATCGAAATCGTCGTTCGCCTTTCATGTAGTGGTGATTGTATCGATTGATAGAGAAAGGCGAAGATTCGTCTGGCTGGCGGATTTGGCTGGTCCTTTTGTTATTTTCGCCCGGAATCGTTAAACTAACTTGACCCCAATTTCGGACAACAAGAAGGAGGAATAGTTTTATTATGGAAGATGTTCAGGAGAGGAGTGAACTAGAACCAGCTTACAGGTGGAATTTGAGTAGCGTGTTTAGTTCGGATCAGGAGTGGAAGGAGGAGTTCGAGGCCGTCGAGGGTAGACTGGAGGAGTTCGAAGAGTATTCCGGTCGCCTGCTCGAAGACGGTGAGACCCTGCTTTCCGCACTCAAATTGAGAGAGGAAATCTTTCGGAAGGTCGACGTGATCTTTTCCTATGCCAAGATGAAAAGCGACGAGGACACCAGAAACCAGGAATACCAGGCGATGTCGTCTCAGGCGCGGGGCCTGTATTCCAGCGCCAGGTCTGCCTGCAGCTTTATCGAGCCGGAACTTCAGTCTTCCAGCCGGGAAGAAATTGCGGAAATGGTTGCCAATACGCCCGAACTGGAGCCCTACGAGCACTACTTCGACGACGTAATGCGGTTGAAGCCTCATACGAGAAGCGCGGAAGTTGAAGAGGTCGTTGCAGATCTGGAGGAAGTACTGGCCGCCCCCGGGGAAATATATAACTACCTGACCAACGCGGATATCGAGTTTCCCACGGTGGAAACCCCGGAAGGGGAAGAGGTCAAAATCACCTTGAGCAACTTCGTCAACCTCCTAAAAAGAGAGGACAGGGAATTCCGCCATGAGGTATACGACAAGTTCTTCTCGAGTTTTGATAGCCTGAGTAACACGATTTCGGTTTCCTACGAGAATAGCGTAAAGTCGGACAACAAACTGGCTCGTATCAGGAACTACGATTCCGCTCGAGAAAGTTCGCTGAACGAGAACAACATCCCCCTGGAAGTATACGACAACCTTGTGGAAGTGGTGGAGGACAACCTGGACTCCCTCCACCGGCATGCCGAGCTCAAGCGGAAAGCCCTCGGCTACGACGAGCTAAAAATGTGGGATCTCTACACTCCGATGAGCGAGGAAGAAATCGAGGATATACCTTACGAGGAGGCTCAGGAGTACGTGCTTGACGCCGTCGAACCGCTGGGGGAGGATTACAAAAACGATATTTCCCAGGGTTTCGATTCCCGCTGGATCGACGTCTACGAGACTCCGGGCAAGCGCGCGGGTGCGTACAGCGGCGGGGCCTACGATACCCAGCCATTTATCCTGATGAACTATCAGGGAGACGTTTCTTCGCTTTATACGCTCGCTCACGAACTCGGGCATTCCATGCATTCCAAGCTTACGTCCGAAAACCAGCCCTACGTCTACGGGGATTATTCCATCTTCGTGGCCGAGGTGGCGAGCACGACCCACGAGGCGCTTTTGACGGAACACCTTCTGGAAGAAATAGAGGATCCGACTTTTCGCGTCCACGTGCTGGACCATTTTCTCGAGATATTCCGGTCGACGCTTTACAGGCAGACCCTGTTTGCGGACTTCGAACACAGGGTGCACGAGATGGTTGAATCGGGAGAAGGTCTCAATGCCAGCAGGCTGAACGAGCTCTACGGATCGATAAAGAGGAAGTACTACGAACCGGCCGAAGTGGACGAAAAAATCGAGAAGGAATGGATGCGGATTCCCCACTTCTATCGAGCTTACTACGTCTACCAGTACAGCACCGGGGTCAGTGCAGCTCTAGCTCTATCCCGAAAGATTCTGGAGGGCGGGGAGAGCGCCAGGGAAAATTACCTGGGGACCCTCAAAAGCGGCTCGAGCAAGTACCCGCTCAAGGCTTTAAGGGACGCCGGCGTGGATATGAGTCAACCGGATACAGTTAGCAGCGCCCTTTCACTTTACGACGAGTACCTTGACGAGATGGAAGAACTGATTTAAAGGCAGCGTGAACTAACGATAAGCGGGAGCCACCTCCCGCTTATCGTTATCCAAGAAATTTAGATTTATTCTTCGTCGGTAGTCTGTCGGCTCGCCAGCGAGTTGTCCAGAGCAAGCAGTCCGGATCCGGAATCGCCGACCATCTCAAGCTTGTCGACTATGGCTTCCGTAGTAGCTTCCTCCTCTACCTGTTCCTCGACGAACCAGTCGAGCATGTTAAGGGTAGCCTTGTCGTCCTTTTCTTCGGCCAGATCGACCAATTCGTTAATTTTCTGAGTTATATACTGTTCGTGCTCGTAGGCGTCTTCGAAAGCTGCCAGCGGGGATTCCCACTCCGCTTTTGGTTCCTCGATTGCCTGTAACTTAACTCTGGCACCGCGATCGTTCAAGAAGCGGAATATCCGCATGGCGTGTTCAACTTCTTCTCTGGCCTGGTATTCCATCCAGGTAGCAAAACCATCCAGTGATTCGGAAGCAAAGTACGCCTCCATCGAAAGGTAAATGTAGTATGAACCGAGCTCCTCGTTGATCTGTTCGTTTAAAGCTGCTTCGATTTCTTCGTTCATCTTTTTGACCTCCTATGATTAGATGAATCCTGATGATCGATTAAAGTTTAATAGAAAATGTTATTGATTACAAATCATTATTAAGACAAATTTTTGACAGAAACCGTATCCAG